>DASZEI010000051.1:0-3557 GCA_035940975.1 Jatrophihabitans sp.
GTGGCGCGGCTTCGGGAGCACCTGAGCCGATGAACGCCACCACAGTTGTCTCCCCCCGTGTCCGGCACCGGCTCACCGAGCTGACCGAGCTGGCCGGCCCGCGGATCTACGGCTACGTCTCACGGGTGGTCGGCCTGTCGATCACCGTCTCCGGGCTGACCGGCCGGATCGGTGACCTGCTCACCATCGGCGACGGGCCGCAGGCGGTGCTGGCCGAAGTGGTGGCCGTCGACCAGCAGAACTGCACCTGCCTGCCGCTGGGCTCGCTCGACGGGATCGGTAACGGCGACCGGGTCGCCGCGACCGGCGGTCCGTTGCGGGTCGGCGTCGGAGCCGGCCTGCGCGGCCGGGTGTTGGACGGCCTGGGGCAGCCGCTGGACGGCCGGCCGCTGCCGGCCGGGTTGGACCGGGTCTCGGTCGAGATGGCACCGCCCGCGGCCCTGAGCCGGCGCCGGGTGAATGAGCAACTTCCTTTGGGCGTCAGGGCGATCGACTCGCTGATCAGCGTCGGCCGGGGCCAGCGGGTCGGCATCTTCGCCGGCTCCGGCGTCGGCAAGTCCAGCCTGCTGTCGATGATCACCCGCGGCACCACAGCCCAGATCACGGTGGTGGCCCTGATCGGCGAGCGTGGCCGCGAGGTGCGGGAGTTCCTGGAGAACGACCTGGGCCCGGACGGCCTGCGTAACGCCGTGGTGGTCATCGCCACCTCCGACCAGCCTCCGATGGTCAGGCTGCGGGCCGCCTACGTCGCGACCCGGATCGCCGAGTGGTTTCGCGACGAGGGGCAGGATGTGCTGCTGCTGATGGACAGCATCACCAGGCTGGCCACGGCGCAGCGCGAGATCGGGCTGTCGGCCGGTGAGCCACCGGCCTCGCGCGGCTACCCGCCGTCGGTGTTCGCCCTGATGCCCCGGTTGCTCGAACGCGCCGGCGGGTCCGAGCACGGCTCGATCACCGGCCTCTACACCGTGCTGGTCGAGGGCGAGGATCACAACGAACCGGTCGCCGACACCGCCCGCTCGATCCTGGACGGCCACATCGTGCTGGACCGCCGGCTGGCCACCGCCGGGCACTTCCCGAGCATCGACGTGCTCGAATCGGTGTCACGGGTGGTGACCGCGGTGACCACCGGCGAGCAGCAGCAGCTCGCCCGCCGGGCCAGGCAACTGCTGGCAGCCCGCCGCGACGTCCGCGAACTCGTCGAGATCGGCGCCTACGTCGCTGGTACCAACCCGCGCGCGGACCAGGCGTTGGCGATCTGGCCCCAGCTGGAAGCCTTTCTGCAGCAGGACATGGGTGAGCAGAGCAGCGCCGAGTCCGCATGGGCCGCGCTGGGTGCGATCCTGGCCACCGATCCCGCCGAGGCTGCCCGATGACCCACAACTGGATCCCGACCGTGCTGCGCGCCCGGCAGGCGCAGGAGGACCTGCTCGCCCAGGGGCTCGCGGTGGCTCGCCGCGACGCCGGCCGGGCGGCTGACCAGCACGCCGAGCAGGTGGCCCGGGTCGAGGCGATGGTGCTGCCGCAGAGCCAGAGCGTGCCTTCCTTCCATGCCACGCTGGCGGTCCAGCAGGCCGCCGCGGCGACCCTGGCGGCGGCGCGGAACCGGGTGCTGTTCGCCGAGAGCCGGGTGGCCGGCAAGATGGCCGAGCTGACCGCCGCCGCCCGATCCCGCCGCACCGTGGAGAAGCTGCACGAGCGCCACCAGGACGAGCAGGCCCTCACCGCCTCGGGCATCGAGCAGCGGGAGCTGGACGAGGTGTCGATCGGCCGGCACGCCACCCGGTTGCGAGAGGTGTCCCAATGACCCTCGAGATCTCGGGCATCGAGTCGGTGCTGGCCAGGATCGCCCAGATCCAGGCCGGCTTTCCGGGCAGCCAGCCGGCCCGCTCGGCGTCCGCGCCGGTGCTGGCACCCCGGCCGGCAGCCGTGACCGGCGCCCGGGTCCCGGCCGTCGCGGTTACCAGCAGCGCCTCGGCGCCGGACTTCGCGACCGCGCTGGCCGGTGTCCAGAGCAGCCAGCCGGACGGTGCTGACGTCGTCAACTCGGCCGAGAAGTACCTCGGCGTGCCCTACGTCTTCGGTGGCACCACCCCGTCCGGCCTGGACTGCTCGGGGCTCGTGCAGCGTGCCTACGCAGACCTCGGCATCTCGCTGCCCCGGATCGCGGCCGACCAGGCGCATGCCGGCACCGCGGTGCCCGGCCTGGCGCAGGCGCAGCCGGGCGACATCCTCGCCTTCGGCGAGCCCGCGCATCACGTGGCGCTGTACCTGGGCGACGGCAGGATGATCGCCGCTCCGGAGCCGGGCGACAAGGTCAAGATCCAGAGCGTCTACCAGACTCCGACCAGCATCCGGCGGGTGGTGTCCGCCGGGTCGGTGGGCCTTGCCGGACCGGCCGGCCTTGCGGGCCTGACCGGCCTCGCCGGGCTGACCGGCCTCGCAGGCCTGAACGCCGGGCCGGGCACGCCGGTCGGGCTCGGTACGCCGATGGGGCAGCCGGTGACCGGCCTCAGCCAGTACGCCGGCATGTTCACCAGCAACGAGGCGCGCTACCAGCTCCCACCGGGGCTGCTGGCGGCCGTCGCGCAGACCGAGTCCGGCGGCAATCCGGTGGCGGTGAGCCCGGCGGGCGCCCAGGGCCTGATGCAGTTGATGCCCGCGACAGCCCGGGGACTCGGAGTCGATCCGTGGCAGCCGGCTCAGGCCGTACAGGGCGCCGCCCGCTTGCTGTCGGAATACCTGCACACCTTCGGATCGGTTCCGCTGGCCCTGGCTGCCTACAACGCCGGTCCTGGCGCGGTGGAGCAGTACGGCGGAGTTCCACCTTATGCCGAAACGCAGAAGTACGTCACCAAGATCACCGGACTGATGGCAGGGAGGGTCGGCTGATGGCACTGATGATCGCCACCGCGGGCAGCGGCGTATCGCCCGGCGCGACGGTTGCCGAGCAGCCGGGCTCAGACAACCCAGCGGGTTCGCCGAGCCCGGCCGGCGATGCCTTCGCCGGCGTGCTGGCCGGCATCGGAGAATCCGGTCCCCGAGCCGGGCGACCGGACGTGCCGGGCGGCCGAGCCGGCGGCAAGGCCAGCGCCGGTTCCGACGCCAGCTCGGACGTCCCGGCCGCGGCCGAGCTTGCCGACCTGGCGGTGCTGGCACTGCTGGCGCCGGCGCTGCCCGCTTCGACCGTCGCGCTGATCGATTCCGGATACTCCGCGGCTACCGAGCCGCCGGCCGGCGAACCGGGCACTGCCGGCAGTTCACCGGTCGGCGGCTCCGCGCCCGGGCCGGCTCCGCAGGCAGCCGAACCGGCCCAGCAGGCAGCCGCCCGACGTCCCGCCCCGGCGGTAGCGGCTCAGGCCGCAGCCTCGGCCGCGAAGGCAGCCCGGCTTGCCGACGGTGAACTGCCCGGCCCGGTGGCGGCCCCGGTGCACGGCCCGCCCGCGGGCCACGGACCAACCCAGCCAACCGGCCCGGCCGAGGGATCCGACCCGCTCGCGGGAACCGGCCCGGTCGAGGGGCCCGGCGCCGGCCACCGGCGGGGGCCGGTCACGGCA
>DASZEI010000052.1:0-2501 GCA_035940975.1 Jatrophihabitans sp.
GCCGGCCGCAAGCTGCGCGTCGAGACCCACATCGTGGAGCCCGGCCACCACCAGCGCCGGGTGTACGCCTTGACCGGCCTGCGGGTCCAGGAGAACCAGGCACGCCTGATCCTGTCCGACCTGGCCAGGTTCCGGGCAAAATGGATTGAGGGTGTCGAGCACGACATCCCCGAGGACCTGGCGGCGCGACGGTGGCTGGACGAGAAGTTCTACGGAGTGCTGGGCATGGTGCCGCCCAAGTTGCGCCGCAAGATGCCCGATGCGGAGCTGTTCTACGAGATCGCCGAGCACCGCTGGCTGATGTCGGAACGGCTCGGTCAGGACGTCGGCCGGCAGGCCGCGGTGGAGGACTACGTCCAGACGGTGCTGGCCAAGCTGCCGGACGCCTCCGTGCAGGTGCTGACCGATCCCATTACTGAGGAGCTTCCGGTGATCCGAGAATGACGTACACGGGCGAGGTCAGCGTCGGCGGTCCGGTGGACGTCCGCGAGCTGGCCGGGCTGAGCATCGCCAAGCTGGCGGTCGGGCCGATGTCGAACAACGCGTACCTGCTGCGCTGCCAGGCCAGCGGCCAGGCGCTGCTGATCGACGCCGCGAACGAGCCGGGCCGGCTGCTGGAGCTGGTCCGGCTGGGCGGCGAGACCGCGGCCACGGTGCTGACCACCCACCAGCATCCCGACCACTGGCAGGCTCTGGCCGCCGTGGTGGCCCAGACCGGCGCCCGGACCCTGGCCGGGATCGACGACGCCGCCGGCATCCCGGTGCCGACCGAGCGGCGGCTGGAGCACGGCGACTGCGTGCACGTCGGCGACGCGGAGCTGTCGGTGATCGTGCTGCGCGGCCACACGCCCGGCTCGGTGGCGCTGCACTACCGCGACCCGGACGGCTCCGGCCACCTGTTCACCGGCGACTCGCTGTTTCCGGGCGGCCCGGGCCGGACGACGTCGCCGTCGGATTTCAACTCGCTGATGGACGACCTGGAGCGGCGGGTCTTCGACGTCTACGACGACGACACCTGGTTCTACCCCGGCCATGGCAACGACTCGACTTTGGGAGCCGAACGCCCGCACCTCGGCGAGTGGCGGGCCCGCGGCTGGTAGCTGCGCCGGCAGCGGGCTGCGACGACGCGGCTCACCAGCCCAGCTCGTGCAAGCGATCGTCGTCGATGCCGAAGTGGTGGCCCACCTCGTGGATCACCGTCCGGCGAACCTCCTCCACGACTTCTGCCTCGGTGCCGCAGATGGAGCAAATCGCTTGACGGTAAATAGTGATCTGATCGGGCAACGCGCCGAAGTACTGGCTGGTGCGCTCCGTCAGCGGGATCCCGCGGTAGAGCCCCAACAAGTTAGGTGGGCCGGCGTCGAGTTCGACCACGACCGCCACGTTGCGCATCATCCGGCCCAGATCCGGAGGC
This sequence comes from Jatrophihabitans sp., assembly GCA_035940975.1. Classification (GTDB taxonomy): domain Bacteria; phylum Actinomycetota; class Actinomycetes; order Mycobacteriales; family Jatrophihabitantaceae; genus Jatrophihabitans_A. The sequence continues at coordinate 1,415 of DASZEI010000052.1, forward strand.
AACCCGTCCAGCGCTTCAGCCACCATCGCCTCGAAGCGAGCGGGATCTACCTCGATCATGCCTCCAGTGTGGTGGATGGGCGTCTACCCAGGCGCATAATCCCAGCATGGGTGAGAACGAGGAAGAACGAGACGCCATCGCCGAGCCGGCATCGGACTCGCAGCGGTTCAAGCGGTTGCCTGAGCGCGTGAAACTGGAAGACACCGTGGAGAGTCAGGACACGAGCCCCGCACGAGACCCCGAAGGCGGACGCGACACCGACCGCGACTTCATGATCCGTTACTCGAGCTGACGCTTGCCTACGCGGATCGCGCGCGAATCCGCCGCACGAGGGTGCGCACGCCGGCGGTTCCGAGCCCGATGACAGCCCCGGCGACGGCAGCCGGAATGCCGACCTCGAACGCCGCGGCCCACGCGGTCGGGGCATAGACGCTCAGCCCGCGAACGAAGCCGGCCACCAAGCCGATGGCGCCGCAGACCAGCGCGGCCCATCCGACGATCCAGCCACCGGTGCGCTCGGAGCGTCCTGTCATGCCGGAGCCTGCCGTTCGTAGAGCGTGATCAGGTTGTTGTCCGGATCCAGGATGGCGAACTCCCGCATGCCCCACGGCTGAGTCGTCAGCGGCGCGTTCGGGTGTACGACGCCCAGCGCCTGGCAGTGCCGGTACAGCTCATCGATGCCGGTGACCTCGATGCGGCAGGACGCCGTTCCGGCGAGGTAGCGTTCGGCGCCGGGCGCGCTGCCGTCCGGAACCCACAGCTGGAGCTGCACCTGGTCCCTGCGCAGGAACCCGATACCGCGGCCTTCGTGCTGCAGCTCCCCCATGCCGAGCGCTTCGGTGAGGAACGCGACCGCGCGCCGCTCGTCCGACACCGGCAGGGCCGGTACGGCTGCCAGGAACCGAGGCTCGTCCACCCGCTGGCCTCCTCCCTCAGCACCGACCCGACCAGGTGCCCGGCCAGTATGCCGACTTCCCGCGCCGAGAAATGGACAGTGCCGCCGGCTGCGAAAGCCGGCGGCACCGTAGGTGCGCTCGCGCGCGAGTGCTCGTTACTGCTTGAAAGCTCGTTACTTCTTGCGGGCGAC
>DASZEI010000053.1:0-11274 GCA_035940975.1 Jatrophihabitans sp.
GGACCGGATGAAGGCAGCGGCGAGCACCTACGTCGACTACCTGCTGACCAAGGTGCACAGCTCGCACCGCGACGAGCGGCGGCGGTTGGCACGGGAGTTGCACGACATGGCGGCCCCCGCCGTGGCCCTGGCGCTGCAGAATATCGACCTGTACGGCGTCTACTCAGCCACCGACGAGCTCAAGGCCGCGGGTTACCTGTCAACGGCCCGGTCCAGCTTGCTCGACGCGCTCAGCATCATCCGTGACCTGTCGGCCCAAACCCGCGAGGCCGTGGGACGCAGCGGCCTGCGGGAAGCGATCACCCGATACATCGAGACGGTGCATCCGTCGATCGCAGTCGAGTTGAACACCACCGGAGATCTGGCCGGGCTGCACGTCGCTCATCGCGAAGAGGTGTTCCTGGTGGTCCGGGAGGCGATCCGCAATGCCCTCAACCACGCCTCGCCGCAGCGCATCACGGTGTCCATCACGGCCGACAGCTACCTCGTCGCCGAGGTGGCCGATGACGGGACGGGCTTCGACGCCGAGTCCAAGCTGGCCGACAAGGACAGTGTGGGCCTCAATTCGATGCGCGAGCGTGCCGAGCTGCTCGGTGGGACGGTCGAGGTCACCAGCTGCCCGGGCAGCGGTACCCGGGTCCGGCTGAGCGTGCCGATCGCTGATGAGCGGGTCCATCGCGCGACCGCCCGCCTTGCCGAGAGCAGCGTGGCAGGGCCCCCCGCGACACCGTCGCGCAGGCCCGGATCGTCGCGGTAGTGGCCGTCGATGACTGACGAGATCAGGATCGTCCTGGTGGACGATCACAACCTGTTCCGGGCCGGCGTCGCCGAGCTGCTCCGGTCGGTGCCAGGGTTCGTGGTCGAGGCGGAAGGCGCCTCCGGTACCGATGCCATCGCGCTGTGCCGGCAGCTGCACCCGCACGTGCTGATCATGGATGTCGAGATGCCCGGCCCCGGTGCGCAAGCGACGGTGCAGCAGGTGAGCCGGGACAGCCCGAGCACCCGGATCATCGTGTTGACGATGCACGACAACGGCGAGCTGGTACGAGAGTTGATCAGCTCGGGAGCCTCGGCCTACCTGCACAAGTCGGCAGGACAGGCCGAACTGTCAGCAGCCGTCAACTCGGTGATGTGCTCCCCGGACCAGGTGCTGGTCGCGGTCTCCCGGGCCTCCATGCTCGGTCCGGACCGGCCGGATCCGACGCTCGGCCTGGTCTCGGCACGCGAGCTGGAGGTGCTCGCCCTGCTGGCCCAGGGCATGAGCAACTCGGAAATCGCGGCCAAGCTCTTCATCAGCGACAGCACCGTGAAACGGCACCTGACCAACGTCTACGCCAAGCTGGGAGCCGTCTCGCGGGTGGATGCCGTCCGGAAGGCTCAGGAGGCGAACCTGCTGGCCCAGCCCGGTCCTGCCGGTTGAGCGACACGCAGCCATCGGCGACTCGGTAGTCTGTACGCCGTGACCTCGCCCGGCGATTCCACCGACGCCGACCTGCACCTGGACGCCTGGCGCGGGCTGCCCGCTGCCCAGCAGCCGGACTGGCCGGACCAGGCGGTTCTTCGCGAGGTGGCCACCACGCTGTCGCAGATGCCGCCGCTGGTGGTCGCCGACGAGGTGGACGCGCTGACGGCCCGGTTGGGGCAGGTCGCCCAGGGTGAGGCGTTCCTGTTGCAGGGTGGTGACTGCGCCGAGACGTTCGCGACCTCATCGCAGGCCGACATCGCCGGCAAGGTCAGGGTGCTGCTGCAGATGGCGGTGGTGCTGACCTACGGCGCCTCGATGCCGGTGGTGAAGGTGGGCCGGATGGCCGGCCAGTACGCCAAGCCGCGCTCCACCGACATCGACGCCTTCGGCCTGCCGTCCTACCGCGGCGACATGGTCAACGAGCTGCACGGTGACGCGGCGGCCCGCACGCCCGACCCGCGCCGCATCCTGCGGGCCTACTCGACGGCCGCCTCGACGCTGAACCTGCTGCGGGCCTACGCCGGTGGTGGGCTGGCGTCGCTGGAAAAGGTGCATTCCTGGAACACCACCTTCGCCCGCAGCACCGAGACCGGCGGCCGGTACGAGCAGCTTGCCGCCGAGATCGACCGGGCGGTCCGGTTCATGCGGGCCTGCGGGGTGCACGACGCGGCGCTGGACAGCGTCGAGCTCTACTCCAGCCACGAGGCGCTGATCCTGGAGTACGAGCGCGCGCTGACCAGGATCGAGAATTCCCGGGCCTATGACCTGTCCGGCCACTTCGTCTGGGTCGGCGAGCGGACCCGCCAGATGGACGGCGCGCACCTGGACTTCGTGTCCCGGATCGCCAATCCGATCGGCGTCAAGCTGGGTCCCAGCACGACGCCCGAGTTCGCCGCCGAGCTGGTCGAGCGGCTCGACCCGAACGGCGTTCCCGGCCGGGTGACCCTGATCAGCCGGATGAGCAACCTGCGGGTGCGCGAGCTGCTGCCCCCGATCATCGAGAAGGTGCAGTCCACCGGTCACCTGGTGGTCTGGCAGTGCGATCCGATGCACGGCAACACCGAGGAGACCGTGCACGGAGTCAAGACCCGGCACCTGGACCGGATCATCGACGAGGTGGACGGCTTCTTCGACGTGCACGAGGAGTTGGGCACCCACCCCGGTGGCCTGCACGTCGAGCTGACCGGCGACGACGTCACCGAGTGCATCGGCGGTACCAAGGAGCTCACCGCGGCGGACCTGGGCCGGCGTTACGAGACGGCCTGCGATCCCCGGCTGAACATCGAGCAGTCCCTGGAACTGGCGTTCCGGGTCGCCGAGCGGCTGGTCGCCGACGGGCGCAATCGCGAGCAGCGCTACGAGTTGCCCCACAAGATCGAGTCGAGGACGGTATGAGCGCCGAACAACCACTGGTGGACCTGCGCAGCGACACGGTCACCCGGCCGTCCCGGCAGATGCGGCAGGCGATGGCCGAGGCCGAGGTCGGCGACGACGTCTACGGCGAGGACCCGACGGTCAACGCGCTGGAGGCCGAGGTGGCCCGGCTGCTGGGCCACCAGGCCGGCCTGTTCACCGCGACCGGCTCACTGGCGAACCAGCTTGCGCTGCGGTTGCTGGTCAAACCGGGCGAGGAGCTGGTGTGCGACCGGCTCGCGCATGTCGTGCGGGCCGAGATGGGCGCCGCGGCGGCCTTGTCCGGCATCACCACCCGCACCTGGGAGGCGGCCGGCGGCCGGGTCGATCCGGCCGTGGTGGCCGAGGTGATCACCCCGAACGCCGGCTGGCACCAGGTCTCGACCACCGCCATCGCGGTGGAGAACACCCACAACTTCGGCGGCGGCACCGTGCAGCCGTTGGAGGCGGTCCGGGCAGTGCAGGAGCTGGCCCGCGAGCACGGCCTGGCGCTACACCTGGACGGCGCCCGGCTGTGGAACGCCCACGTCGCCTCCGGGGTGCCGCTGCTGGAACTGGCGGCCGGCTTCGACACCGTGTCGGTGTGCCTTTCCAAGGGACTCGGCGCCCCGGTCGGTTCGGTGCTGGTCTCCTCAGCCGAACGGATCGCCGAGGCGCGTACCTGGCGCAAGCGCTACGGCGGTGCCATGCGGCAGGTCGGCATCCTGGCGGCGGCCGGGCTTTTCGCCTTGCGGTACAACATCGAACGGCTCGCCGACGATCACGAGCGGGCGGCCCGGCTGGCGGCAGCACTCGGCCAGAAACCCGACTCGGTGGAGACCAACATCGTGGTGCTGCGGGTACCCGAGGCCCCGGCGGTGGGGCTGGCGGCCCGCGAGCAGGGCGTCATCGTCTCGGTGATCGGGCCGAAGCTGATCCGGCTGGTCACCCACCTCGACATCGACGACGAGGGGCTGGATCGGGCGATCGAGGTGTTGACCCCGCTGCTGGCAAGCTGAGTCCGGGCCCGCTGCCAGGACGTTCTCGCCATCGCATGTCAGCGCAGTCGCGGCTGGACGCAGTCGTCCTGAACCTCCGGCCATGGACTTCTGGCCACGAACTCATCGCCGCACCGATGAGTTCGGCCGGCCGCCGGCGTTTCACCTTCGGCAGGCATCAGCACCACACGAACACGGAGGCGGGATGAGCAAGCTACTCGACGGCAACAGCACCGAACCACGGAAAGGAAGCAGCACGATGGACTGGAAACTCGAAGTGGTGGTGGTGCCCGTCTCGGACGTGGACCGGGCCAAGGAGTTCTACACCGACAAGCTCGGCTTCAACCTCGACGTGGACCACCGGGCCGGCGAGAACTTCCGGGTGGTGCAGCTGACCCCACCGGGATCGGCCTGCTCCATCACGATCGGGACCGGGCTCAACGACGCGGCGCCGGGCTCGGTGCGTGGGCTGCAGCTGGTGGTCTCCGACATCGAGGCCGCGCACGCGCAGCTGGTGGCCCGCGGCGTCGAGGCCAGCGAGATCTCACACTTCGACGCGGGCGGCCGGCAGCCCGGCCTGGACCCGGAGCGCCGCGAGTTCGGCTCGTTTGTGTTCTTCAGCGACCCGGACGGCAATGCCTGGGCGGTGCAGGAGGGCCGGCGGGCCGACCCGCCGGCATGACGGCCTCCGTCTCGGCTTCGGTTGCGGACGAGGCCGGCTTCGCCACGCTGGCGCAGCGGCACCGGCGTGAACTGCACGTGCACTGCTACCGGATGCTGGCCTCCTACGACGAGGCCGAGGATGCCGTCCAGGAGACCTACCTGCGGGCCTGGCGGGCTCGGGACAGCTTCGAGGGCGGCGACGGGCCGGCCAGGGCTTGGCTGTACCGGATCGCCACCAACGTCTGCCTCGACCTGATCCGGGGAAAGGCCCGGCAGCTGCCGCGGCTGCGGTCGATGGCCGAGGTGGGTTGGCTGCAGCCCTATCCGGACCGGCTGCTGGACGAGGTGGTGGCTGCCGAGGACCAGCCCGATGCGGTGGCGGTGCACCGCGAGACGATCGAGCTGGCATTCCTGGCGGCCTTGCAGGTGCTGCCGGCCCGGCAACGGGCCGCCCTGGTGCTGCGCGACGTGCTGGGGCTGCCGGCCGCCGAGCTGGCCGAGCTGCTCGACACCAGCGTCGCGGCGGTCAACAGCGCGCTGCAACGGGCCCGGGCGACGATGGCGCGGCACCTGCCCTCGCACCGCTCCGACTGGTCGGCCCGGCCGCCGAGCGCCGAGGAACGGCAACTGCTGGCCAGGTTCATCGACGCTCACGAGCGCTGCGACGCCGTGGCGGCTGCCGCGATCGCCGCCGAGGACATCCGGGTCACGATGCCGCCCTACCCCTGGTGCTTCGAAGGGTCGGACATGCTGGCCGGCCTGCTGGAGCGGGCGTTCGGCCCGGACCGCGAGGGCGACTGGCGGCTGGTCGCGACCATGGCCAACCGGATGCCGGCCGCCGCCAGCTACCTCCAGCGGCCGGGCGACAGCGAGTTCCGGGCCTTCAAGCTCGATGTGCTGCGGATCGAGGACGCTGCGATCGCCGAGATCACCACGTTCGGGTACGCGCTGTTCCCCGCCTTCGGCCTGCCGGACACGCTGCCGCGCTGAGGCAGGCCGCGCAGACTGTACGGGTGCATCCGGTACGGGCATCGAAGCTGCTCTCGCGCATCCTGCGGCACGACCCGGCCTCGGTCGGCATCACCCTCGATCCTGCCGGTTGGGTGGCGGTCGAGACCTTGCTGTCCGCCCTGCGCGAGCACGGCTACCGGCTCTCGCGGGAGGAGTTGCGGCAGCTGGTGTCGGCCAGTGACAAGCAGCGCTTCGCCCTGGATCCGGCCACCGACCGGATCCGCGCCCAGCAGGGCCACTCGGTCGACGTCGACCTCGGCCTGCCGCCGGCGGTGCCGCCGGACCGGCTCTATCACGGCACGCCGGTGCGCAACGTGGAGGCGATCCTGGCCGAGGGTCTGCACCGCGGCTCGCGGCATGACGTGCACCTGTCACCCGACGTCGAGACCGCCCGCCGGGTGGGCGCCCGCCGCGGCCGGTGCGCCGTGCTGGTGGTCGACGCCGCTTCGATGCACTCCGACGGGCACCGGTTCAGCGTCTCGGGCAACGGCGTCTGGCTGACCAGGGAGGTGCCGGCCCGCTACCTGTCCCGGCTGAGCGAACCGGAAGCGGGCCAGCGGTTAGGGTCACCGGCATGACGACGCCGGGCGCGATTTCATGGGTGGGCCTGCTGACGCTGATGGTGGACGGCCCGGACCTGCCGGTGCGGGGCGTCATCAGCAGCCGCGAGGGTACTGACCCGTCCCAGCACGGCTTCGGCTGGGTCGCGTTCGCCGGCGAGCCGTTGCCGGTGTTCGCCGGTTTAGCTTCCGCGGTGGACGCCGAGGCCGGTGACGAGCCGGCCGAGCCGTCAGACCCGACCCGGCAGGAGCCGGTGCTGACCCGGGCCTGGCACTCCGGCCGGCGGGTCCGCCTGGAGCGGCCGGACGGCCGGCCGTCCCTGATCGTCGGCGACCACAGCTGCTGGCAGTTCCGCGGCGATGACCCGGTGCCGGTGCAGTCGCCCAGCAGCGTGGTGACCTACCAGGGCAACGGCACTCAACTGCTGCAGCGGCGCGGGGCGGGCTACTTCACCGGTGACGACTTCACCCGCCCGACCGGTCCGGTGGGTTCCACCACGTTCCTGGGACGCCCGGCCTACACCGTGGAGCTGGCGCCACCGGCCCACAAGCCGTTTCCGATCCAGCTGGTGGTGGACGGCGAGACCGGGCTGGTGCTGCAGCAGCGCAACGACGGGTTCGGCGCCGTCGACGAATGGGTCGAGATCGTGGTCGGTGAGCAACTGGACGACCAGCTGTTCCGCTGGCAGGGGCCGTCCAGGTCGGAGGCGGACGAGCGGGCCGAGTATGAGCGGGAGTGGCGGGCCGATCTGGCCGAGCGGACGGACTGGTTCCACGCCAACGTCGCGCCGTTGCCGCTGCGGCTGGAACTGGACCTGAGCGTGTCCGTGCACTTTCATGGGCCCGACGGCTCGTTCGAGGCCAGCATCGGTGAGAGCCACCTGGGTTCGCTGGCACGCCGGCCCAGTTCCGAGCGGGAGTGGCCACTGCACTGGTCCGACGTCCAGCACCGGTGGTCCGCTGATGGCTGGGACTGGGCGCTCAGCATCCACCACGACCAGCTGACCGAGGCGGGGCTGGCCAAGCTCAAGCAGGCGCTCGGTGGCACGTGAACCGCTGATCTGCGTTATTTTCAGCAGTGCCCGACGGATCAGCCGGAGCAGCGAGCGTAGGAGGGGAGTGGCGCGGTGTCGTTGAGCGAGATCCATGACCCGGTGATGTTCGCCATCCCGGTGTTCGTGGTGTTCCTGGCCCTGGAGATCATCGCCATCCACGTCCTGCACCACGACCAGTTCGCGGTCGGCCCGGGTGGGTTGGCCGAGCCGGTCCGCGGCTACGACCCCGCCGACACCCGCACCAGCCTGGCGATGGGCGTCGGCTACTCGGTGGTCAACCTGTTCTGGCGGCTGGTGGTGCTGGTGGTATACGCCGCCCTGTACGAGCTGACCCCGCTGCGGCTCAGCCCGCAGTACTGGTGGACCTGGGTGCTGGTGTTCTTCGCCGACGACCTGGCCTACTACGGCTTCCACCGGGCCTCGCACCGGATCAGGTTCTTCTGGGCGGGCCACATCGTGCACCACTCCTCGACGCACTACAACTTCTCGACCGCGCTGCGGCAGAAGTGGACGCCGATGCTGCTGCTGCCGTTCTGGATGCCGCTGGCGCTGATCGGCATCCCACCGTGGGTGATCTTCACCGCGATGGCCTGGAGTTTGGTTTATCAATTTTTCCTTCACACTGAAAAGATCACGAAGATGCCGGCCTGGTTCGAGGCGGTGTTCAACACCCCGTCCCACCACCGGGTGCACCACGGCAGCGACGCCGACTACCTCGACGTCAACTACGCCGGCATCCTGATCATCTGGGACCGGATGTTCGGCAGCTTCGTGCCCGAGACGCACCGCCCGACCTACGGGCTGACCAAGAACATCGACACCTACAACCCGATCAAGGTGGCGTTCGGGGAGTTCGTGAACATCGGCCGCGACGTCCGGCGCTCGCACGGCCTGCGGGCCAAGCTCGGCCACATCTTCGGCCCGCCCGGCTGGCAACCGGCCGGCGCCCGGCTGGACCCGGCGCAGCCGAATCCCGAGCAGCTCAGCCCGGTCCGGCGCAGCTGACAGCCGACGACCGAGGGTTTCCTGAGCGCTTCCTAGGCGATGGTCCGGTCGAATGCTGTCTCAGTGCCGCCGGAATCCGTACCCCCGGAAGCGGCCGGCTCGGGCACGGCTTCGGCGATCATGCGAATGGCGTCGGAGACCGGCTGGCCCCGCGCGGCGCTCCGTTCCACTATCAGGCGGGCGGCATCGACCTGCGCGCTGGTCACGTAGACCTTTCTCGTCATTCCTCGCCACCCTCGCCGTCGGCTGACTGTTCGATCGATGATAGTTCTGTGGTGACCCTGTCGCTGACGTTGAGGTGATCATTGACCACAGGAATGACTCGGCCGGCGCCTCTCGAGTGCTCGATGTCCGCTGCCGCTTCCTTCACCACAGCCTGAAGAGCGGCGTCGACGAAGCTCTGCTGGCCGGAGTCGAGCAGGGTCGACGTACCCAGTGCCCGCAGTTGCGCTATTCCTAGCCGAGCCTTGTCGACGTGTTCCGATACGGCCAACTCGGCGGCCCATCGAAGATTGCGCATCATCTCTTCCCGGCGGGAGCGAGTCTCGAGTTCTACCGCGCCCACCCGGACGATCCGTTGAGCGACGAGGACACCGACGAAGGTCAGTAATGGAGTGCCGATACTCACCGTCAAGGCGGCCCAAGTCGGAACGGTTGTCACGAAGCCGGACCCTACGGATCAACGCCGCAGCCCTTCGGCACGAACGACGTCCTGTGGATACCGCCTGGCAAGGAACAGGCAGTTAGTTCGGCTCGTCCTCGGGGTCCATCGGCACCACGGTGCCGGGCACGACCGTGCCCGTGCTCGACGTGCCCTCGAAGTCACTCGGGTCGATCTCGGGCTCGGCATCGTCGAACTGGTAGTCCGACTGCGGCTTGCCGGGGTTGCCGTTCAGCGCGGCGTTGTCGTCGTCGATGCGCTTGTCGCCGTACACCTCATTGTCGAGCGGGTTGGTCATGATGCCTCCATCCCGGCCAGACCCTGCCGGGCCGGTCGTCACAACCGGTCGCTGCTCGCCGGGAGTTCGACTCTAGCGCGGCAGCCCTGCTCAGCCGGATCGGTAGGCCGCCGAGGTCCGGCCGAGCAGCGCGGGCAGCGTCATGACGATCTCTGCAAGCTCGTCCAGCAAGGGCCCGTGCAGCGCCTGCGCCCCGTCGACCAGCGCCTGTTCCGGATGCGGGTGGACGTCGACCATCACGCCGTCGGCACCGGCCGCGATGCCGGCCCGGGCCAGCGGCACCACCAGGTCGCGCCGGCCGGCCGAATGCGACGGGTCGACGATGATGGGCAGGTGGGACAGCAGCTGCATCATCGGCACCGCCGAGACGTCGAACAGGTTGCGGATGGTCGGCTCGAACGAGCGGATGCCGCGCTCGCACAACACGATGTCGAGGTTGCCGCGCTGGGCGACGTACTCGGCGGCCATCAGCCACTCCTCGTAGGTGGCCGACAGCCCGCGCTTGATCATGATCGGCTTGCCGACGCTGCCGACCGCCTGCAGCAGCCCGAAGTTTTGCATGTTGCGGGTGCCGATCTGCAGCATGTCGGCGTGCTCGGCGACCAGGTCGACGTCGTTGACGTCCAGCACCTCGGTCACGAACGGCAGGCCGGTCTCGGCCCGCACCTCGGACAGGATCTTCAGACCGGCACCGGCCAGGCCCTGGAAGGCGTAGGGAGAGCTGCGCGGCTTGTACGCGCCGCCGCGCAGCAGGCTGGCCCCGGCCCGCTTGGCCAGCAGTGCTGACTCCATCGCCTGCTCCGCCGATTCGACCGCGCACGGCCCGGCGATCAGGGTGAAGGTGTCGGGCCCGATCGGCACCCCGCCGACCCGGACGGTGCTGCGCCTGGTGTGGTTCTCGGCCGCCACCAGCTTGTAGGCCGCGGTGATCCGCTTGGTGTCGGCCACCCCCGGCATTCCCACCGCGTCGATGGTTTCGAGCACCGCCTCGGTGCCGACCACGCCGATGATGGTGCGGGTGACGCCGCGGCTGACGAAGGCTTGGCCGCCGTGCACCTCGATGTGGCCGACCACGGCATCGATGTCGGCCTGGGTCGCGGCGGCAGCCATCACAATCACCATGCAGTCAAGGCTAACCCTCGACCTGCGACCGTTTCGCCCCTTTCTGACAAGCGTTCGGGGCCAGGTGCTCGGACCAGGGGAGTCGGACAGGTGTTGGACCAAGGGTCAGACCAGGGGAGTCGGACAGGTGTTCGGACCAGGGTCAGACCACCGTCAGCACGACCTCCGAGCCCTTCCGCACCTGGGTGCCGGCGGCCGGGTCCATGCCCACCACGGTGCCGAGGAAGCCGCCGAAGGCCCGCTTGACCCTGACCTCGAGGCCGAGCCCCTCCAACCGGTGCTGGGCCAGCGCGAGCGGGGTGCCGTTGCGGATCTGGGGCAGGGTGACCAGCTCGGGGCCCTGGGAGATGACCAGGTTGACGGTACTGAACTTGGCCACCGAGGACCGGGCTGACGGGTCCTGGCGGATCACCGCGCCGGCCGGAACCGTGTCGGAGTAGTCCTGCCCGAGGTTGATCTTGAAGCCGGCCTTGGTCAGGGTCGCGCCGGCTTCGTCCTGGCTCTTGTTGACCACATCGGGAACCGCCACGATCGGTGGTCCGGTGGAGACGTAGACGGTGACCGTCGAGTCTCGCTTGACCTTGCTGGCCGGACCCGGATCGGTCCGGATCACCTGGCCCGGAGGGATCTTGCCGGTGCCGTCGGCGGTGTTGCGACGAACCAGCCGCACCGGAATCCCGGCGAAGGCCTGCTGCGCCGCGGCATAGTCCTGGCCGGCGACCGACGGGAGCACGAACCGCTCGGCCCCCCGGGAGATCACCAGCCGCACGCTGTGGCCGGAGAGCAGGTGGCTGCCGGCGCCGGGGTGGCTGCCCAGCACGGTGCCGGCGGCGGTGGACTCGGAGAACTCCTGGTCGACGACCGAATCGACGGTGAAGCCGGCGCCGCGCAGCCGGTCCACCGCCGTCGAGCGGCTGCTGCCAGCCACCTCCGGTACCTGGTGATAACGCCCGACCGCCAGGTACCAGGCCCCGTAGCCGGTCAGCAGGCCCAGCAGCAGGACTATCAGCAGCACCACGGTGGCCCGCCGCCGCGACCGGCGCC
>DASZEI010000054.1:0-10610 GCA_035940975.1 Jatrophihabitans sp.
GGCCGGCCGGTGTCTGACGCCGGAGTAGCCACGCCGCACACCGCGACGCCCGAGGAGTGCAATCCTCGGGCGTCGCGTTCTATGTCGGGGTGTGCGGCGGAGCCGTAAGGGGCGGCTCAGCCCAGCCGGAGCTTGAGCGAGGCCAGCTCGTCACGCAGCGAGGACGGCACCTTGTCACCGATCTTGTCGAACCATTCCTCGATGGCCGGGATCTCCGCGCGCCACTGCTCGGGATCGACGGCCAGCGCCTGGCTCAGCTGCTCGGCAGTCATCTCCAGGCCCGCGACGTCGAGCGCGTCCGGAGCGGGCACCCGGCCGATCGGAGTGTCGACCGCGGCGGCCCGGCCCTCGATCCGCTCGATCGCCCACTTCAGCACCCGGATGTTCTCGCCGAACCCGGGCCACAGGAACCCGCCGTCGGCGTCCCGGCGGAACCAGTTGACGTAGAAGATCTTGGGCAGCTTGACCGCGTCGGCGTTCTTGCCGACCTCGATCCAGTGCGCGAAGTAGTCCCCGGCGTGGTAGCCGATGAAGGGCAGCATGGCCATCGGGTCCCGGCGCACCACGCCGACCTTGCCGGCAGCGGCCGCGGTGGTCTCCGAGGACAGGGTGGCGCCCATGAACACGCCGTGCTGCCAGTCCCGGGCCTCGGTCACCAGCGGAATGGTGTCCTTGCGCCGGCCGCCGAAGAAGATCGCGTCCAGCGGAACGCCCTGCGGGTCGTCCCACTCCGGCGCCTTGGTGTCGCACTGCTCGATCGGCGTGCAGTACCGGGAGTTGGGGTGCGAGGCGGCCTCGCCCGAGTCCGGCTGCCAGTCGCGGCCCTTCCAGTCGGTCAGGTGCGCCGGCGGCTCACCCATGCCCTCCCACCAGATGTCGCCGTCGTCGGTGAGCGCGACGTTCGTGAACAGCGAGTTGCCCTTGGCGATGGTGCGCATCGCATTGGGGTTGGTGTGCCAGTCGGTGCCAGGAGCGACGCCGAAGAAGCCGTTCTCGGGATTGACGGCATACATCCGGCCGTCCTCGCCGAACCGGATCCAGGCGATGTCGTCGCCGATGGTCTCGACCTTCCAGCCGGGCAGTGTCGGTTCGAGCATCGCCAGGTTCGTCTTGCCGCAGGCGGACGGGAAGGCCGCCGCCACGAAGTAGGCCTTCTGCTGCGGGCTGGTCAGCTTCAGGATCAGCATGTGCTCGGCCAGCCAGCCCTCGCCGCGGGCCTGCGCCGAGGCGATCCGCAGCGAGTGGCACTTCTTGCCGAGCAGGGCGTTGCCGCCGTAGCCGGAGCCGTAGGACCAGATCATCCGATCCTCGGGGAAGTGCACGATGTACTTGGTCTCGTTGGACGGCCACGCGACATCGACCTCGCCCGGCGCCAGCGGCGCACCGAGGGAGTGCAGGCCTGCGACGTAGGGCTGTTCCACGCCGTCCTTTATGAACAGTCGGAGCGCCTTGGTGCCCATCCGGGTCATGATGTGCATCGAGGCGACCACGTAGGCGGAGTCGGTCAGCTCGACGCCGAGCATCGGCTCCTTGGCCGTCAGCGGTCCCATGCAGTACGGGATGACATACATCGTGCGGCCGCGCATCGAGCCGCGGAACCGCTCGGTCAGCAGCGCCTTCATGTCGCCGGGGTCCATCCAGTTGTTGGTGGGACCGCAGTCGGCGGGGTTCTTCGAGCAGATGAAGGTCCGGTCCTCGACCCGGGCGACGTCGGTCGGATCGGAGGCGGCGTAGAACGAGTTGGGCTTCTTGGACTCGTCGAGCCGGGTCAGGGTGCCGGCCGCGACGAGCTGCTCGGTGAGCCGGTCCCACTCCTCGGCCGACCCGTCACACCACACGACCTCGTCGGGCTCGGTCAACTCGGCGACGTCGCGCACCCAGCGCAGCAGCCCCGGGTGGTCGGTAGGGGCGGTATCGAGGCGGACGATGGTGCTCGTCATGATCGAAACTCCTTGTCAGTCGACGGTGACTGGCGGGGGTGCCGCAGCACGGGGCGACGGATTCGCGCCACAGTCCTGCCGGGCAGTGATCAAAGGGTATCGAGCGGCAGCGCTTACAAGCCCGTCTCGCGCCTGCGGCCCCGGTCACAAGGGAGCAGAACGTGCCAAAGCCGACCAGAAATCCCGGGCATTCCGGATGTTCCATCAAGCTGCCGCGGGGCCCGATGGCGTAGCTCACACCGCGTGTTATGAGGCCTGGCTCACAGTGGACAGGTAGAAGTCGGGTACCCGGACCGTGGGCATGGCCACCCGGGTGAAGAAGTCGCTCCATTCGCGGGGCAGCGTCCGCTCGGTCCGGCCCACCTCGGTGATCCGGCCCAGCAGGTCGACCGGGGACTCGTTGAACCTGAAGTTGTTGACCACGCCACGGACCGTGCCGTCCTCGATCAGGTACACGCCGTCGCGGGTCAGGCCGGTCACCAGCAGGGTCTGCGGGTCGACCGTGCGGGTGTACCAGAGGCAGGTCAGCAGCAGGCCGCGCTCGGTGCCGGCGATCAGCTCGTCCAGGGTCTTGGCACTGCCGTCGTCCGGTCCGGTCATGATCAGGTTGTCGACGAACGGCACGTACGGCTGGCCGGTGCGGGCCGCCCAGTTGCGGGTGCGCTGCAGGTTCGCCAGCACGCCGTTGTCGATCCAGCGGGTGGCCGGCACCGGTGCTCCGTTGTCGAAGACCGACTCCTCGCCGCCCGCCGTCACCAGTTGGAACGGCACCGCTTCCATGCCCGGTTCGGCCGGGTCGGATCGCAGCGTGATGCCGAGCCGGGCCAGTGACTCGCCGATCCGGGTCTTGCCGTCGCTGGCCGCGAAGACGCTGCGTCCCTCTTCGGCGTCGCGAGCCGCGACGGTCCAGTACAGGTAGATCATCAGCTCGGCCACCGCCGAGGGCGGCAGCAGCGTCTCATACCTGCCGGGCGGCAGGTCGATCCGGGTGGCCGACCAGTCCAGCCGCTTGGCGAGGTCGGCGGCCATCTCCTCGACGTCGATATCGCGCCAGTCCCGGGTCTGCGCGCCGGCCCAGGCCGTCCTGGTCAGGTCGCGGGATTTGGCGTTCATCTCCAACCGCCCGGTCGGCTGGTCGTGCCGGCGGCGCAGGCCGGTGGAGGAGGCCAGGAAGGCCGAGGACATCAGCTGCTCGGCGTAGCCGTAGAGCAGCCGGTCGGCCTTGTCCGCCTCGGCGAAGGCCCGGCCCAGCGCGGGTGCGAACTCGCTGAACACCTCGATGCCGGTGACCGCGGCCGGTGCGTCCCAGTCGTCGGAGTGGGGGTAGGGCTCGATCAGCGGCGCGACGTCATCGGCGGGCGGGGCGGCCCGGGCGGCGTCCTCGCTGGCGGTGACCAGGTCGGCCAGCTGGTCGGGGCCGCTGACGGCCCGCGACACCACCCCGGAGGCGGTGCCTTGATCGCCGTCCACGATCGAGATCACGGTGAGCCGGCGCGAATGCATCTGGCCGTTGGTGGTGAGGCTGTTGCCGGCCCACCGCAGGTTGGCGGCCGTCAGCTCCTCGCCGATCACCAGGCAGCCGGCCACGCTGGACAGTGCCAGCGCCTGCTCGACCAGCTGCTGGATGGTGTGGCCGGCTTCGGTGGTGCTGGTCATCATCGGCCGCCCTCGGTCACGGTGTTGAGAACGTTGACGTTGCTGAACAGGGCCGACGGGCAGCCGTGCGAGACCGCCGCCACCTGGCCGGGTTGGCCCTTGCCGCAGTTGAAGGCCCCGCCCAGCACGTAGGTCTCAGTCCCGCCGACGGCCACCATCGACCCCCAGAAGTCGGTGGTGGTGGCCTGGTAGGCGACATCGCGCAGCTGGCCGGCCAACCGGCCGTTGGCGATCTTGTAAAACCGCTGGCCGGTGAACTGGAAGTTGTAGCGCTGCATGTCGATCGACCAGGACTTGTCACCGACCACGTAGATACCCCGCTCGACACCACCGATCAGGTCCTCGGTGGAGCGGGCGTCCGGGCTCGGTCGCAGTGACACGTTCGCCATCCGCTGCAAGGGAATGTGGCCCGGGGAGTCGGCATGGGCGCAGCCGTTGGAACGGCCCAGGCCCTTGGCCGCCGCCATCTGCCGGTTCAGCTGGTAGCCGACCAGCACGCCGCCGGAGACCAGGTCGAAGTCGCCGGTGGCCACTCCCTCGTCGTCGTAGCCGATGGTGGCCAGGCCGTGCTCGACCGTGCGGTCGCCGGTCACGTTCATGATCTCGCTGCCGTAGCGCAGGCTACCCAGCTTGTCGATGGTGGCGAACGAGGTTCCGGCGTAGGCCGCCTCGTAGCCCAGCGCCCGGTCCAGCTCGGTGGCGTGGCCGATCGATTCGTGGATGGTCAGCCACAGGTTGGACGGGTCGATGACCAGGTCGTAGTGGCCCGCCTGCACCGAGGGCGCCTTGGCGTGCTCGGCCAGCAGTTCCGGCAGCTCGGCGAACTCGGCCTCGAAGTCCCAGCCGGTTCCGGTCAGGTACTCCCAGCCACGGCCGGCCGGCGGCGCGATGCTGCGCATCGAGGAGAACCCGCCGCTGGCCCGGTCGACCTGCACCGCGGTGAATTCCGGAAACATCCGCACTCGCTGCTGGGTGGTGACCGTGCCGGCGGTGTCGGCGTAGTACTTGTTCTCCAGCACCTGGATCAGGCTGGCATCGACATGGTCGACACCGTCCGCGGCGCTCAGCAGCTCGGACAGCTGCGACAACCTGGCCAGCCGATCAGTCGCCGGCACCTCGAAGGGATTGATGTCGTAGGCCGACACCCAGCTGGCATCGGAATGCACCGGCTCGGCAGCCAGCTCCACCGGATCCGAGCTCAGCACCCGGCTCAGCTTCGCGGTACTCACCGCCTGCTCGGCCAGCCGGGCGGCGGCCTCGGGGGTGCGGTCGATCCCGCTGGCGAAACCCCAGGCACCGTCATGCACCACCCGGACGGCCAGGCCCAGGTCCTCGCTGTCGGTACTGGTGTCGAGCTGGCCGTCGCGCAGCCGCAGCCCCGCCCCCCGGATCCGCTCGAGCCGGAAGTCGGCGTGCGAGGCGCCGAGCTGGCGGGCCCGGCTCAGCGCGGCGTCGGCGAGCCCGGCGGCTGGCAGGGCGAGGAACGCGGCGTCGATGCTGGCCATGAGGACCGATACTAGAGGCAGGGCTGTGACCGCACCTGCCGTGCGGGCTACCCCGTCGCGGCCGGCCGGTAGACCTGCAGCAGCACGCCGCTGTCATAGCGAACCAGGTCGGTCAGCTGCAGGTCGAGCTTGCCGCGCTGGTCGGGATAGATGCCCTTGCCGCCGCCGATCAGCACCGGAAACACCATCAGCCGCAGCTCGTCGACCAGGCCGTAGCCGAGCAGCGCGCGGACCAGGGTGGCGCTGCCGGCGACCAGGATCGGGCCGCCCTCGCCGTCGCGCAGGTCGCTGACCGCCTGCCGGACCTCGCCGGGCAACACGCTGGCGTTCCAGCCGAGCTGCTCGGTGGAGCTGGTGACCACGTGCTTGGGCATCGCATTGATCTTGTCGGCGAACTCACCGTCCCGCTCGGGCCAGGCCGCGGCGAAACCCTGGTAGGTCACCCGGCCGAGCAGCAGCGACTCGGCCTCCAGGGTTTCTCGAAGCTTGTAGGCATAGAGGTCGTCGGTGCCGTAGGCAAACGTCCAGCCGGCGTGCGGGTGGGAGGGTTCGCCGCCAGGTGCCTCGACGACCCCGTCCAGGGTGATGAACTCGCTCACGATCAGGGTGCGCATCACCCGATCATCGCAGCCGCCGGCCTCGGACTCGACCGTCTCCTCCAGCCCCTTGTCAGGGCGGCTCTTGCTCGGCTGGAGCCGGCTGGTCCCAGAAACCGACGAGCTGGTGCAGCCGGCCGTCGGGGTCGAAGACCGCGACGTCGAGCCCGCTGAGCAGCGGCGGCCCGCCGGCCGGGCCCAGCTGCCAGCAGAACCTGGCGACGTCGTGGTGGAACTCGACCTGTCCGACCAGGCTGAAGGCGTTGCCGGGCAGTTGCCGCTGGACGGCGGCGATCATCGCCTCGATCTGCGGCCGGCCGCGGGCCTCGGTTGCGGAGTCGACATAGCGGCCGTCCTCGCGCCAGACCGCCGCGATCAGCTCGGCACGCCGCACCGGATCGGTCTCGTTCCAGCTGGCGATGTAGTCCAGAACGGACCGGGAAGGATCGGGCACGTCGCCTCCGTTCTGCCCGATGGGCTCTCACTCCGCGGGCTTCTCACTCCGCGGGCTTATCAACTCCGCGGGCTTCTCACTCTGCCGGTGCGGGCCGGTGCCCGGCACCTTGCCCGTGCCGTCGATGCTGGTCCCGGGCGGCGTTGGCTGTTCCGCGGGCACGCCGTCACCGCGCGGTGGGACATAATGCCCCGCGTGAGCGAGCTGCGCCTGGAACGGATGACCGAAGCCCACCTCGACGAGTTCGAGCAGCTGCTCAGCGACCCTGAGGTGCTGCGCTTCACCCGGTTGCCCGATCCGCCGGTGCCGGGCTACTCCGCCGAGTGGTACGCCCGCTACCAGAAGGCTCGGATCGGCGGCACCGCGGAGGCGTTCGCGGCGCTGGGTCCCGACGGTGCGCTCCTCGGCGTCGCGATGGCCCCGCACATCGACCCCGAAGCCCGCGAGATGGAGCTGGGCTACCTGGTCGCTCCGGTTGCCCGGGGCCGCGGGGTGGGCACCGAGATGCTGCGGCAGCTGACGTCCTGGGCCTTCGCCGAGGGCGGGGCGATGCGCGTCACGCTGCTGATCGGCGTGGACAACATTGCCTCGCAGCGGGTGGCCACCCGGGCCGGTTACACCCTCGAGGGGACTCTGCGCTCCACCCACGTCAGGCACGGCACCCGATCGGACGTCCAGATCTGGTCGCGACTGCCCACCGACGCTGAGCCCGGCAGCTGAGCTGACCCGGCAGCTGAGCTGACCCCGGCAGCTGAGCTGACCCCGGCGGCTGAGCGGCTTGGTCCGCCGTCAGCCGACCGCCCGCTCCAGCGCGCTCAACTCGTCCTCCAGGTAGCCGAGCATCCGCTGCAGGTGCGGAACCGTGCGCCGGCAACCGGTCAGGCCGAAGGACAGCTCGCCTGCGTAGCTGGTGCAGGTGATGTTCAACGCCTGCCCGTGATAGGGGATGGACAGCGGGTAGATGCCGTCCAGCCGGGCGCCGTTGAGGTAGAGCGGGGCGCGCGGGCCGGGCACGTTGGAGATGATCAGGTTGAACGGCGGCCTGAGCAACTCCTGGTAGCCCGGCAGGGATTGCAGCATCAGCGGGCTCATCCCCAGACCGGTCATCGCCACGATCTGCAGCGGGCTCAGTTCGGACAGGGCCTGCTTGCCGTCCCGCATCGAAGCCCGCACCGTGCGCAGCCGGGCAGCGGGCTCGGCCAGCTGGGTTCCCAGGTCGCACATCACCGCGCCGATGGCGTTGCCGGACTCCCGGTTGCGGTCGCGGACCCGCAGCGCGACCGGCACCATGGCGATCAGGGGTGCCTCGGGCAGCTCGTCGAAGCTGCTCAGGTAGGTCCGTAGCGCGCCCGAGCAGGCGGCCAGCACCACGTCGTTGACAGTGCAGCCGGCGCCGCGCCGGATCCGGTGGATGCGCTCCATCGGCCAGGACTGGGCGGCGAACCGGCGCGAGCCCGAGATGGGGACGTTGAACATCGACCGGGGGGCCGCGAACGAGATCGGGGCGCTCTGGGCCTGCAGGCCCCGGTTGAGGGTGCGCACCAGTGCCGACGGGATGCCGGCCACGTCGACGGCGACGTCGCGGGCGGTGCGCAGCAGGTTGGCCACCACCTCCTCGGCCGCCGGCTGCGGTACGTCCTGCTTCGCCGGGGCCGGCCGGGCCGATGCCGGCCGGTTGGCCCACGGCGGTGGCAGGTCGCGGACCGCCGGGTCCTTGGTCAGGACCCGCTGCAGCAACCGCTGCGCCGACACCCCGTCCAGCAGCGCGTGGTGCACCTTGAGGTAGATCGCGAACCGGCCGTCGGCCAGGCCCTCGATGAAGTGCAGTTCCCAGAGCGGGCGCTGCCGGTCCAGCAGGGTGCTGTGCAGCCGGGAGCACAGCGCCAGCAGTTCCAGCACCCGGCCCGGTCGGGGCAGCGAGTTGTGCCGGACGTGGTGGCGCAGGTCGAACTGCCGGTCCTCCTCCCAGGCCCACTGGCCGGCGGTGCCGAGCGAGCGGCGGGCCCGTTTCTTGAACAGCGGCGCCACGTCGTCGCCGGAACTCAGCTGCTTGAACACCTCGGCAGGGCTCGAGAAATCGGCGGCCGGCTCGAACAGCTCCAGGCCGCCGACGTGCATCGGCGTCTGGGCGGACTCGACGGACAGGAACACCGAGTCCGTCGGTGACATCGGCAGCAGCACGCTGCCGATCCTGTCACCGATGCCTCGCGGAAGCGAACCCGTCCCGGCCCGGTTTGCGCCCGTCCGCGGCAGCTTCGGGCAAGCCGTGGACGCGCGCACCACAGCGGATCCGGGCCGATCAGGCCGAGCGGAATAGGCAATTCCGTCCCTATACATTATCGCTATTTAATAGTCTGTCCAGGTGGGCAATTTCTGGCCCTGCGGTCAGATACCCATGACCCCACCAGCCGGATGGTGTCCTGAATGCAGGGCGTCCCGCCGGAACGTGCCCTCCAGCGTTTCCGGCGGGACGCTCGTCCGACGTGCGCTCGCCGTGCGGCGTCCCGACGTGCTCAGCCGTCCGCCAGCCGTCTCCAGCCGTCCTCAGATGTCGCGGAACGGCTGGATGCTGGCGCCGAGCAGGTTCAGCCGTTCGGCCAACTGCTCGTAACCCCGGTCGATGACGTAGACGTTGCGCAGCAACGAGGTGCCCTTGGCCGCCAGCATCGCCAGCAGCACCACGACGGCCGGACGCAGGGCCGGTGGGCAGATCACCTCGGTGCCCGACCAGTGGGTGGGTCCCTCGACATAGATCCGGTGCGGATCCATCAGGGTCACCTTCGCGCCCAGCTTGGTGAGCTCGGTGAGGTACAGCGCGCGGTTGTCATAGACCCAGTCGTGAATCAGGGTCGAGCCCTGGGCGGTGGCGGCGATCAGCGCGAAGAACGGCAGGTTGTCGATGTTCAGGCCCGGGAACGGCATCGGGTGGATCTTGTCCAGCGGCGCGTGCAGCGTCGAGGGCAGCACCGTCAGGTCGATCAGCCGGGTCCGGCCGTTGGCCGCCGGGTACTCCGGACTGCGGGAATAGCGCAGCCCCATCTCCTCCAGCAGGGCCAGCTCGATCTCCAGGAACTCGATCGGCACCCGGTTGATGGTGATCTCCGAGCACGTCACGATCGCGGCCGTCATCAGGCTCATCGCCTCGATCGGGTCCTCCGACGGCGAGTAGTCCACATCGCGACGGATCTCCGGAACGCCGTGCACGGTGAGGGTGGTGGTGCCGATTCCCTCGACCCGCACGCCCAGTTCGGTGAGGAAGAAGCACAGGTCCTGCACCATGTAGTTCGGGCTGGCGTTGCGGATCACCGTGACGCCGACCCGGCGAGCGGCGGCCATCAGCGCGTTCTCGGTGACGGTGTCACCGCGCTCGGTCAGCACGATCGGCCGGACCGGTTCGACCGTCGGGTCGACCTCGACCCGGTAGGCGCCGGCGGTGGTCTCGACCTGAACGCCGAAGGGCCGCAGCGCGGTCATGTGCGGCTCGACCGTTCGGGTGCCCAGCGCGCAGCCACCGGCGTAGGGCAGCTCGAAGTTCTTCTCGTGATGCATCAGCGGAGCCAGGAACATGATGATGCTGCGGGTCCGGCGAGCCGCGTCGAGGTTCATGCCAGCCAGGTTCAGGCGCTGCGGCGGCACGATCTCCAGGTCGTTGTCGGCGTTGAGCCAGCGGGTGCGTACCCCGATGCTGTCGAGCACCTCGAGGATCCGGTGCACCTCCTCGATCCGGGCCACCTTGCGCAGCACCGTGCGGCCCTCGTTGAGCAGCGAGGCGCACAGCAGGCCGACGCCGGCGTTCTTGCTGGTCTTGACGTCGATGCTGCCGGACAGCTGCCGGCCGCCCTCCACCCGCAGGTGCAGCGGCCGCGAGCGGCCGATCGAGACGATCTCGGAATCCAGGGCCTCGCTGATCCGGGTCAGCAACTCCAGGCTGAGGTTCTGGTTGCCCTGCTCGATCCGGTTGATCGCACTCTGGGACGTCCCCAGGGTCTCGGCGAGTTGGGCCTGGGTCCAGCCGCGATTCTTGCGGGAATCCCGGATCAGCGTGCCCACCCGGCGGGCGTAATCCTTGGCGGCACCGACATCATCGACCATGCCGGCCACAATATCTCAGATATGAGTTCGGGCGCGGCCGGTCGTCCCGGGAACACGGGCCGAACCAGCCATCGGGTACTCGATACCTGCCGTCGTGAGATGTTCAGCCTGCCAGCCGACGGCTTCTCCACCCGATTCGGTGCTGGCGGTGACAGGATCGGGGCATGAGCGCCGAGCCACCCCGGCAGGACCGCGACCGGGACGAGCAGGGCCGGCCCCGCAACGCCCGCCCGCGTGACCGGCTGGGCCGGCCGCTGGGCTACGGCAGCCCGGGCGTGGCCAGGATCGCCGAGAACCCGGCCGGAACGCCGGCGCAATCGCTGGAACAGGCCCAGCGGCTGCTCGATGCCGGCCGGCCGTTCGAGGC
>DASZEI010000055.1:0-5847 GCA_035940975.1 Jatrophihabitans sp.
CTGATGAGCCTGGAACCAGCCGTCGCGGCGCTGGCCGGCATGCTGGTGCTCAGCCAGCAGCCGCGGCTGCGAACCGTGGCCGCGATCATCCTGGTCGTGGTGGCCAGTGCCGGCACCACCATCGGGGCCAGCCGTTCGGCATCCGGCCGCGCGGGCGGCAACCTTCCAGCCGGTGACCTTCCAGCCGGCGACGTTGCAGCCGGCGACGTTGCAGCCGACGACCTGGCGGTGCTCGATTAGCCTGGACGTCATGGCGGCGCAACCGGCGGATGCGGTCGTGGTCGGCGGCGGGGTGATCGGCCTGGCAGTGGCCTACCGGCTGGCTGAGCGTGGTGCCACGGTCACCGTGGTCGATGCCAGTGGCGGCCGGGGCGCCAGCTGGGCGGCGGCCGGGATGCTGGCGCCGGTCACCGAGGCGGCCTTCGGCGAGCAGGAGCTGACCCGGCTGAACCTGGCCGCGGTGCCGGCGTTCCAGCGGCTGGCCGCCGAGCTGCAGGACCGGGGGCTGCCGGTGGGGCTGCGTACCGAGGGCACCCTGGCGGTCGCCTTCAACGCCGATGACCGGGCGGCGCTGGACCGGTTGACCGAGTTCCGTACCGGGCTGGGCCTGAGCACCGAGCGGCTCAGCGGGGCGGCGACCCGGGCGCTGGAGCCGTACCTGGCCGCCGGCGTGCGGGGCGGCGTGCTGGCGGCCGACGACCTCTCGGTCGACAACCGTCGCTACCTGGGCGCGTTGCGCGTTGCCGGCGAGGCTGCCGGGGTCGGCTTCGTCACCGCCGAGGTCACCGGCCTGCTGCGGGGCGGCAGCGGTGTCCAGGGCGTCCGGACGGCCACCGGGGACGAGCTGCGCGCCCGCACCGTGGTGCTGTGCGGCGGGGCCGTGACGAGCGCGCTGCTGCCGGTGCCGGTGCAGCCGGTGAAGGGCCAGATCCTGCGGTTGGCGGTGCCGGACCGGCTGCGCTCGGCCGGTCCGGTGCTGACCCGTACGGTGCGCGGGATCGTGCGGGGCAGCGAGATCTACCTGGTGCCCCGCGAGGGCGACGAGGTGGTGGTCGGGGCCACCTCCGAGCAGCAGGGCCATGACACCCAGGTGACCGCGGGCGGGGTGTATGAGCTGCTGCGCAACGCCTACGAGCTGCTGCCGATCAGCTCGGAGTTCAGCTTCGTCGAGGCCCGTGCCGGATCGCGTCCGGGCACCCCGGACAACGGCCCGATCCTCGGCCGGGTCGCGGACGGGCTGGTCGTGGCGACCGGGCATTACCGCAACGGCATTCTGCTGTCGGCGCTGACAGCCGACGCGGTGGCCGCCCTGGTCGACGGCCAGCCGCTCGCGCCGCTCTGGCAGCCGTTCGGCCCGGACCGGTTCGCCGCCGACCCGACGTCCCGGCCAGGGCGGTTCACCGGCGATCCGCCGCCGCTGACCGCCACCACCGAACCGGCCGCGGCCGGCCTGACCAGCTAGGAATCCCTATGCGGATAACGGTGAACGGGCAGTCCCGGGAGGCAGCCGACGAGCTGAGCCTGGTCGAGCTGGTCGGCCAGATCAGCGATCGCAGCACCGGCATCGCGGTCGCGGTCAACAGCGAGGTGGTGCCGCGCGGCAGCTGGGCCGCCACTGCCATCCGGCCGGGCGACCGCATCGACGTGGTGACCGCGGTGCAGGGCGGCTGACCCGAATCGACCGTTGCTGCCAGGCGATCCGCGGCCCTTACCTCAGGGATGGCCTTACCTCAGGTATGCCATTGCCCGCGCGCCCACCCTGCGAGTGTGTCGTTGGTGAATCCCTGCACCGCTGACCAGTAGTCACTCCGCAGGACAGGCAGCGCCAGCTCCAGGCGATCGAGATCATCCTCGAGATCGCTGAGTGCGCGACTCGCCTCCACGTTGAGTGCTCTGGCAGGCAGGCGGGAAGCGGCCTCGCTGAGGTGTACAACCGCTCGGGAGAGTCGGAACAGGGCTGTCCAATCCGGTTGGACGGCTGGGAGCTCTCCGACGAAGGCACGCAACTGGGTGTCACGGTCCAAGGAGTAGTAGAGCCGGTTCAGCACGGTACGGACGGCCAGCACCCCCGCACGTTGGAGTGTTGTGCACTCATCAGCGATATTGCGCTTGGTGTAGCCGCTGGCTGCTGCCAGCGCGGTGACACTTGCTCGCCCTCGTTCGTGAGTGAGGAAGTACCGCAAGATCTCGGTCCGGGCGCTCACGCCGAACATCGCACGCATCCGTAGCCAGATCAGCGAGTCTCGGCTCAGGGCGGGTGGCATGGACCGGCCAGTGGTGGCGAATGCCGACGCCTGTGACTCGGCCGGCCAATTCGCTCCACCGTGAGTGTTGACCGTCGCCGCGAAGCTCGCGTAGGCGTCAGTGACATCGTCGGACTGGGTGCGGAGCAGGTTTCGCAGCCGTACCCGGGAGACGTGCCGCCAGTTGTGGATGCACCAGTCGAGAGCCTCGTCGCGCAGCCGGGCGTCACGTGCGGCGATCAGGGGAGTCACGATGATGAGGGGTTCGGGGTCGACGGCCCAGTCGGGGTGAGTTCGCGCCCAGCCGGACAGGCCTAATTCAGTCCAGGCGCCCCAGGCGATGTTGAGCTCCAGGGCGGCTGCGGAGCGCGGGATCGGCCTAGCTGTCGGCATCGTCGTCGCCTACCGACCGCAGTAGTGATGTGAGATCGGCCAGGGCAGCTCGCAGCTCGGATTCGAAGCCGCTGGACGGGTCGTGGCTCTGACACCAATCGGCTGCGGTCGACAACTCCGAGGGGGTAGGGGCCAGGTCTTGTAAATCCTGAAAGTGCTTGCTGCCGGGGCCCTGATCGACCGCCGCGTAAAGCTTGAAGCAGATCAAGTCGACTCGGCCTGGAATATGGACGTCGAGGCTGCCGTACCGCCGGAGTTCAATTCGATCCTCATAGCCCATTGGCAGGCCCAAATCCATCAGCGCTGCCGGGCCGTTGTTCAGCCAGGTAGGTATCAATTCGAGCACCACAGCTACGTCACGAACTGCCTGCGCCAGCGACGGTGGAATGGGATCGGCTTTGACGTAGCTGCCCTGGGCTGCGAGGCCGATCACATCAAGATCGGCTGTGGGTCGGCTGATCAGTCCAAGCAGGAGCAGGCTGCTGCCGCCGACGATCAAAATCCCATTGGAAAGCCCACGACCTTCCAGCACAGCGCCCAGCGTCTCGAGTGCTTCTTCAAGCTCGCGCCGGCCTAGCATAGTAAGAGCTTAACATGCTCGATCCAAGAAGTTTAAGTGCACGATTCAGTCGTTGGTGAGCCTGGGAGCGTCGAGCATGCCGTTGTAGGGCGAGGACGCCTCGGCCCACCAGCGGCGCGGGATCCGGCCCGCCAGCCGGGCGTTGCGACCGGCCTGCACCGCCAACCGCATGGCGTGTGCCATCCGCACCGGCTGCGCGGCCCGGGTCACCGCCGAGGCGACCAGCACCGCGTCGCAGCCCAACTCCATCGCCTGAGCGGCGTCGGCAGCGCTGCCGATGCCGGCATCGAGCACCACCGGAACGCCGGCCTGCTCGACGATCAGAGCGATGTTGTGCGGGTTGCCGATGCCCAGCCCCGAGCCGATCGGAGCGCCGCCGGGCATCACCGCCGCGCAGCCCAGCGCCTCCAGCCGCCGGGCCAGCACCGGATCGTCGTTGGTGTAGGGCAGCACCACGAACCCGTCGTCCACCAGCTGCTCGCAGGCGGCCAGCAGTTCCGGCCCGTCCGGCAGCAGGCTCCGCTCGTCGGCCACCACCTCGACCTTGACCCACTCGGTCCGCAGCGCCTCGCGGGCCAGCTTGGCGGTGAGCACCGCCTCGGCCGCGGTCCGGCAGCCGGCGGTGTTGGGCAGCACCCGGACTCCGGTCTCGCGCAGCACGTCCAGCACCGAACCGGAGGAGCCGGCGTCCACCCGGCGCATGGCCACCGTGGTCAGCTCGGTGCCCGCGGCGCGCAAGATGTCGGCAAGGCCGTCCAGGCTCGGCGCGCCACCGGTTCCCACGATCAGCCGGG
Organism: Jatrophihabitans sp.; assembly: GCA_035940975.1. Classification (GTDB taxonomy): domain Bacteria; phylum Actinomycetota; class Actinomycetes; order Mycobacteriales; family Jatrophihabitantaceae; genus Jatrophihabitans_A. Next base: position 4,011 of record DASZEI010000055.1, read on the forward strand.
ACGTGAACCGCCGGCCGGCGATGACCAGCTCGTCGCCGTCATCGACCGGCCCGCTCATCGCAGGCTCCCGTCCCGGCCTGCCACCAGCCGCTGACCGGCCGGCCGCGAACCGGCGAACGGCAGGGCCAGCAGCACGGCCACCGCGAACGAGGCGATCGAGGCCGACAGCCAGGAGTGCCCGAGGGTGTGCAACCGGGTGCCCGCCGAGGTCCAGAAATCCGACCAGTGCGCGATCGAACCGGGATTGATCAGCTGGTAGCAGAGGAAACCGATGAGCCAGGCCAGCAACATGCCGGGCCGCGCCGGGGCGTCCACCGCGGTGTTCCAGCCCCGGCCGCGGCTGCGGATCCAGGCCGCGATCAGCGCGCCAGACATCGGGATGAACACCGCACCGATCAGGTAGAGGAAGTTGGCGTAGTCGTCGATGTTGATGGTCAGGGCGAGCGCGGTGGTCAGGGTGCCGATCAGCACGGTCAGCACCCGGCGGTCCAGCGACGGCCTGAGGTTCTGCAACGAGATCGCCGTGGAGTAGACGTTGGCGAAGCTCTGGTCGCTCTCGCGGATCACCAGGATCGCGAACGCCAGGGTGCCCAACGGTAGCCCGATGAACAGGTCGAAGATCCGCTCGCCGTCCTGGGCCACCTGCGCCAGCGCGACCAGCCCGATCACCAGGCAGGTGATCTGGGTGAGTCCGTAGCCCAGGAACCCGCCGGCGAAGGCGGCCCGCGCCGAGCGGGAGTGCCGTGAGTAGTCGGCCCCCAGCGGCACCCACGAGATGGTCAGCGCCATTGCCGAGTCGACGGCCAGCCAGAAGCCCTGCCACGAGCCGGTCAGCGCCGGGACGGGGTTGCGCAGCAGGCCGACCAGCAGGATCACCAGGGCCAGGATCACCAGCACCGAGACGTACTTGCGCAGCGCGCGGATCCAGCCCAGCGGCCTGATGGTCAGCGCGGTGGTGACCGCGCCGGCCAGCACCAGGCACAGCCAGCGCGGCAGATCACCGTGCGTCAGTGCCTGCAGGCCGGTGGTGATGGTGACCAGCTCGAATACCGCCCAACCCAGGCACTGGGCGATGTTGAGCGCGGTCGGGACGAAGGAGGCCTTGGCGCCGAGCAGGCCGCGCAGCAGCACCATGGCCGGTGCGCCGGTCCGGGCACCGAGCACCAGCGAGGCTCCCAGGATCAGCCCGCCCAGTACCGAGCCGAGGACGATGGCGGTCACCGCGGCGGTGAAGCTCAGCGGCTGCACGCCGTAGGGCGCCAGGATCGCGATGGCGCCGCTGAATCCCAGCAGGCTGACGCCGACGTTGCCCCAGAAGCCCAGCTGGTCGAGCAGCCCCAGGGTGCGTGGAGCGGCCTCGTTGAGGGTGGTGGGTGCCTCGGCATGCGCCGCGGCGGGCAGTTCGGAACGGGTGTCGACAGCCATGGCGGCTACCTCGCTCCCTTCGCCGGTACTAACCGGATCAGGTTCGAGCGGTCGGCGGCCGTGCCGGACGCGGCTTGACGTCCTGCTGTGCCGCCCTCTCAGCCCGAACGCCGGGCTCCCGCGGGGACTGTTCTAGGTTAGTACCGTGCAGCCGCCCGATTCCAGCGCCGTCCGGGTACTGACCATCGCCTCCTCGGACTCAGGTGGCGGTGCCGGCATCCAGGCCGACCTGAAAGCCTTCGCGCGCTGCGGGGTGCACGGGATGTCGGTGATCGTGGCGCTGACCGCCCAGAACACCGTGGGAGTCACCGCGATCCACCAGTGCCCGCCGGACTTCATCCAGGCCCAGCTGGAGGCGGTGTTCACCGACCTGCCGCCGGCCGCCGTCAAGATCGGCATGCTGTTCTCCGAG
>DASZEI010000056.1:0-8677 GCA_035940975.1 Jatrophihabitans sp.
CGCTGTCGGCCCGGCTGGCCGTGGTCCGCTCCGAGATCCGGGCCGCCCTCGACCGCCTTGCCGCAACCGGCCGGAGTGAGCCGCTGACCGTGCTGAGCGCCTGCGCCGGCGACGGCCGCGACATCCTTGGCGTGCTGGCCGAGCAGGGCGACCGGCTGGCCGGCCGGGTTTCGGTGACCTTGCTGGAGACCGACCCGAGAAACCTCGAGCGGGCCGAGCGATTCTGCCGCGACACGGGTCTGGCCGGAGTGCGGCTGCTCGACCGGGACGCCGGCCTGTCCAGTTCCTACCTGGGCGCCGTGCCGGCCGACCTGGTGCTGATGTGCGGGGTGTTCGGCAACCTCGTCGACGCCGACGTCCGCCGGCTGGTCGGGTTCCTGCCGCGGCTGTGCCGGCCGGGCGCGACGCTGATCTGGACCCGCTCGCGCCGGGCACCTGACCTGACGCCCACGATCCGGGACTGGCTGGCCGCCGCCGGGTTCACCGAGCTCGCCTTCACCGCCCCGCCGGACGTGCTCTATTCGGTCGGGGCACACCGCTACGCCGGCCAGGCGCAGCCGCTGCTACTGGATCAGCGGCTGTTCGACTTCGTCCGCTGACCGGACTCAGCAGGTCCGGGCGTCCAGCCGGCCGAACGGGCCGTCCACCGCGCGCAACCGGGCGGCCAGCAACTCAGCACCCGCGCCGGACTCGATCGCGTCCGCCAGCGCTGTGAACCGGTCGGCGTGCAGGCGGGCGCGCTGGCGGGCGTAGTCGGCGGCCGAGTCCCGGCTGACCATGAAGGCCCAGTCGCTGGAACTGAGCAGGAACGCCTCGCGCACCAGCTGGTCAGCCGCCGGATCGCGCCCCGCACCCTCCGGCCGGCTGTCCAGCAGCGAGAAGAGCCGTTTCTGCATATGGGCAATCTCGTCGTTGAGTTCGGCCACCGCGTCGTTGTCCCAGATCCGCCAGTCCTTGCCGGCTCCCCAGGACGAGGTCGGCAGGTCGATCCGGTCGGCTACCAGACCGGCCTCGGCGGCGCCACGCAGCGTGCTCAGCCGGACGCCGGCCTGCGGCAGCAACCGCAGCACGGCGTCGAGGAATTCCGGCCCCTCGTACCACCAGTGCCCGAACAGCTCGGTGTCGAAAGCGGCCACCACCAGCGCCTCGCGGCCGTGCTGTCCGCGCAGTTCGGTCAGCCGCCGCACCACCGCCGCGACGAAGTCCCGGGCGTCGCGCAGCACAGCCGCCGAGGCCAGCCGCCGGTCCCACGGCTGCTTGGCCTCGGGGGGTACCGCCCCGCCGGTGACCCGAGCGGGCCGGAATCCCGAGGGATGGTCGAAGGTGTGGAAGTCGCGGTAGCTGCTGCCGCCCGGGTAGCCGGTGCGCGAGGACCAGATCCGGTAGGAGATGTCGAGGTCCCGGGCGAAGGCCAGCACGTCGGAGTCGCCGACCGGGCGTCCGAAGCCGGTGTCGGCGTGCACGGCCGGGCCGTCCACCAGAAAGTGCGATACCCCGTGCGCGGCGTAGAAATCTTCCATTCCGGGGGCGTAGCCGCACTCCGGCGCCCAGATCCCGGCCGGCCGGCTGCCGAACCGCAGCTGGGCATCGGCGAGCCCGGTGGCAAGCTGCGCGGCGGCGAATCGCTCGGTGAGCAAAGGCTGGAACGGATGGGTGGCCGGTCCGGACAGCAGCTCGACGACGCCGGAGTCGACCAGCGGTCGCAGCACCGCCGACAACCCGCCGGTCAGCCAGCGGTGCTGCAGGTCGGCCAGGCAGGCCACCGCCTCGCCGCGCTCGTGCTCGGCCAGCGCCCGCAGGCCCGGCCGGGCACTGAGCTCCTCGGCGCGCAGCTGCCAGCGACCGGCCCAGGAATGGATCTCGGACAGGCAGTACGGATCATCCAGCATCGCCGCGACCACCGGGGTCACCCCGAGCGTGGCCACGTCGCGATAGCCATGTTCGGCAAGGGTTTCCAGCACCCGAAGCACCCGTCGCCAGGAGCCGGTGAAGGCCTGGTGCAGCCATTCCTCACCGACCGGCCAGGTGCCGTTGTGGGCCACCCAGGGCAGGTGGGTGTGCAGCACCAGGCTGAACCTGCCGAGCTGGGTCACGGCCGCCTCGCCAGCAACACCAGGTCCAGGCTCTCGTCCAGGTCGGCGAGCTGTGCCTGGCAGTCCTGGCTGATCTCGAAGTCCCGCCATCCGATCGCGGCCACGTCGGTGCCCAGCCCGGCCGGCCAGTGCTCCGGCGGCACGGCCAGCTGCGCCGCGGCAAAGCCACCCTGCGCGGCATAGCGCCGATCCAGCTCAGCCAGCCGCGGCCCGGCGAACAGTCCCCGGACCGCCTGCACCGACAGGCCACTGCCGGCGACCAACCGGCACAGCTCCGCGGCGGTGAACTCGTGGGTGTGGAAGGGGTTCACCGGCTTGTCCGCGCCGGGGGAGAAGGTCAGCCGGTTCGGGGTGCTGAGCATCAGCAGGCCGCCGGGGCGCAGCACCCGGGCGCACTCGGCGACGAACTGCGGGTGGTCCCAGACGTGCTCGATCACCTGCAGCGAGACCACGGTGTCGATGCGGCCGCCAGCTACCGGCAGCACGGCCAGGTTGCCCCGGACCGCGGCCAGCGACGGGTAGCGCCGGGCCAGGTGGGTGATCGCCGGCGCGTCGTAGTCCAGGGCCAGCACGGTCGGCACCCGCTCGGCCAGCAGTGCCGAGCCGTATCCCTCGCCGGCCCCCACCTCGAGCAGCCGGACGCCCTCGACCTGGTCGCGCAGCCGCAGGTAGGCGGCCTGGTGCCGTCGGAACCAGTAGTTCTCGCTCGCTATCCCCGGCACCGTCCGCTCACCGGTCAACGCCAGGGCGTCCGTGAGCGAACTCGTTGCCTCGATCTTCCCTGTCCTTCGCATTCGCAGCTGAGCCCAGTTTAGGCGGGCGAGACCTCGCCGAATGACGGTAGCGGCGGTGCCCGGCCCGGCCCACCTGCGGATTGCCCACTTCGGCAATACCAGGACACATCGCTGAGGCCGCCCGGCGAGTTGGGGGGTGCCTTCTTCAGTACGGGGCGTCGGGTGGACACTGTGGCACCCATCCGCCCGACGAAGGAGCCAGCCATGGCCGGATTCATCCAGATCATCCAGTACAGCACCTCGCGCATCGACGAGGTCCAGGCGTTGGCGCAGGAGCGGATGGCGCAGCAGCCGGAGTCAGGGTCTGGAATCCGAGGCATCGTGTCGGCCGACCGCGACCACCCCAACCGGTACTTCGTGATCGTGGAATTCGATTCCTACGAGGCGGCGATGGAGAACTCCAACCGTCCCGAGACGACGGAATTCTCCAAGAAAATGGGAGCGCTCTGCGACGGGCCGCCGACGTTCCACAACCTGGACGTGATCGACCGCTGGGAGCAGTAGCAAGCGGTAGCAACAGATCACCGGTGCACCGGTGTCATCGGGGTAGCCCGGTTCGCTCGGCGAACCGGAGCACCCGACACCAGCCCGGCAAGCCGGCGAACCCCGCTGAGCCCGGACTCTCACCGCACCGGAGGTCTTCATGCACGTCACCAAGTCGCGACTCGTCAGGTCCGTTCCGCTACTCGCCGCCGCCGGAATCGCTGCCGGCTTGCTCGTCGGCCCGGCAGCGGCCGCGCCGTCCACGCCGCTCTGCGCATCCGCGCAGCTGGTTCCGCACTACGTCGGCTCCGAAGGAGCGGCGGGGACGTTCTATGACCACTGGCAGCTGACCAACGTCGGAACCAGCTGCCACACCCAGGGCTGGGTCGGCGCGTTGAACTTCGGATCCGACGGCCGGCCGCTGCCCACCACCGTGCACCGCACCGCCGGACCGTCCTACCCGATCGTGCTGACACACGGGCAGCACGCGAGCTGGAGCTTCGGCTACACCGACCCGGGCGTGCTCGGCTGCACCGCGGAGAACCCGGTGGCGATGATCCTGACCCCGCCGGACAACGTCTCACCGGTGCTGGCGTCCCGGGGCGAGCCGGCCTGCAACGGCGACCTCGTCTACGAGTCGCCGCTGGTGCTGGGCGGCTGAGCGGTCCAGCCGCAGACCGGCCAGCCTGAGACCGGCCAGCCTGAGACCGGGCCAGCCCGAGACCGGGCCCGGCTCAGACCGGCTCAGGCTCGCCGGCGGGCACGTTGCCCGGGTCGTCCGGCCCGGGCATCGGCTCGACGGGCGCCGGTGGCAGGGTTTCAGGCGTGTCCGGCGAGAGCGTTCCCGGATCATCGGGCACCGGCTCGTCCGGATCGATCGGCGGGTAGTTGTCGGGGTCCGGTCCTGGCATCACCATGCCTACTTCGTACACCTCCTCGGTCTCGCGGGCCGGAGCGGGACCGCGCAACGGCGTGTAGGACAATGCAAGGGAGATGCGGTGCCCGCGCACGGAGGCGGGTGACCGGAAACACGCCCGATGCCGCGGTGCCTCGTCTGCTACTGACGGGTAACATCGAGATCACCGCAGCCGACGCACCCGCGCGGACCTCGAACCGACAGTCTCGACCGAGAAGTAAGGACGATCACCGGATGAACATCGTTGTCCTGATGAAGCAGGTGCCCGACACCTACGCCGAGCGCAAGCTCAGCCCGGCCGACAACACCCTGGACCGCGACGCCTCCGACGCCGTCATCAACGAGATCGACGAGTACGCGATCGAGGAAGGCCTGCGCCTGAAGGAAACCCACGGGGGTGAGGTCACCATCCTGACGATGGGACCGGAGCGGGCCACCGAGTCGATCCGCAAGGCACTGTCGATGGGTGCCGACAAGGGCGTGCACGTGGTGGACCCGGCCCTGCACGGCTCGTGCGTCATCACCACCGCCAAGGTGCTGGCCAAGGCCCTGGACACGCTGGAGTACGACCTGGTGATCGGCGGTTTCGAGGCCACCGACTCCCGGCTGTCGGTGCTGCCCGCGCTGGTCGCCGAGGCCACCGGGCTGCCGCAACTGTCCGGTGCCCGCAAGGTCAGCGTGGACGGCTCCAGCGTCACCGTCGAGCGGGTCACCGAGACCGGCTACGACGTGGTGCAGGCCAGCACGCCGGCCGTCCTCAGCGTGGTCGAGAAGATCAACGACCCGCGCTACCCGTCCTTCAAGGGCATCATGGCCGCCAAGTCCAAGCCGGTCACCACGCTGACGCTGGCCGAGCTGGGGCTGGCCGAGAGCGAGGTGGGCCTGGCCGCCGCGACCACCACCGTGGACTCCTTCGAACTCGCCCCACCGCGGGCCGCGGGCGTCGTGGTGAAGGACGACGGCAACGGCGGCGCCGCGATCGCGGAGTACCTGGCAAGCAAGAAGCTCATCTGAGCCGGCCGACGAGACAAACCTGACGAGAGCACCTCACGAGACCACCTCACGAGACACAGGGAAATCCACCACCATGGCTGAAGTACTCGTCCTGATCGATTCGGCGAACGGCAAGCTCAAGAAGTCCGCGCTCGAACTGCTCACCGCTGCCCGCTCGCTCGGTGAGCCGGCCGCCGTCGTGATCGGCGCGCCGGGCACCGCGGCGGCGTTGCACGACCAGCTCGCCGAGTACGGCGCGGCCAAGGTCTACGCGGCCGAGAGCGAGGAGGTCGAGAACTACCTGGTGGCTCCCAAGGCCGAGATCCTGGCCACCATCGCCGGGCAGGCCTCGCCGGCCGCCATCCTGGTGGCCTCCACCCCGGAGAACAAGGAGATCGCCGCCCGCGCCGCGTTCAAGCTGGACTCCGGGTTCCTGGCGGACGCGATCGAGGTGAAGGGGGACGGCTCGGCCACCCAGTCCATCTTCGGCGGCGCCGTCACGGTCAGCTCACGGGTCGCCAGAGGCATTCCGGTGATCAGCCTGCGGGCCAACTCGGTCGCGCCCCAGGCCGCGCCCGCCGCCGCCGAGCAGGTCGACATCCAGGTCAGCCTGTCGGACGCGGCCAAGGCCGCCAAGGTGGTCGACCGGGTCACCGAAGCCAAGGGTTCCCGGCCGTCGCTGCAGGATGCCTCGGTGATCGTCTCCGGTGGCCGGGGGGTCGGCTCGGCCGACAACTTCTCGGTGGTGGAGCAGGTCGCCGACTCCCTGGGCGCGGCGGTCGGCGCCTCCCGGGCGGCTACCGACGCCGGCTGGGTGCCGCATCAGATGCAGGTCGGCCAGACCGGGGTCACGGTCTCGCCGCAGCTCTACGTGGCGCTCGGGATCTCCGGGGCGATCCAGCACCGGGCCGGCATGCAGACGTCCAAGACCATCGTCGCGGTCAACAAGGACGCCGAGGCGCCGATCTTCGAGCTGGCCGACTTCGGCGTGGTGGGCGACCTGTTCAGCGTCGCTCCGCAACTGGCCGAGGAAGTCAGCAAGCGCAAGGGATAGCGCCGCTACACTGGGTCCAGTGACGGTGGGTGCTGAGTTCGGCGAACAACCAGGCGGAAGTGTCGAGTCGATCTTCGCGCCCCGGTACCGGATCACGACGCTCGGCATCCTGATCCTGATGACCATCATCGCCTTCGAGGCGCTGGCGGTGGCGACCGCGCTTCCGACCGCCGCGCGCAGCCTGCACGGCCTGGCGTCCTACGGCTGGGCCTTCACCGGCTTCCTGGTGACCAGCGTGGTCGGCATGGTGGTGTCGGGGATGTATTCCGACATCCACGGCGCCCGCCGGCCGCTGCTGGTCGGCCTGGCGCTGTTCATCGCCGGCCTGCTGATCGGCAGTGCCGCCGGGTCGATGTGGGTGCTGGTGGCCGCCCGGTTCGTGCAGGGCCTGGCCGTCGGGCTGCTGATCACCGCCATGTACGTGGTGATGGGTGAGGTCTATGACGACCTGGTACGGCCCCGGATGTTCGCCGCGCTGGCCGGCGCCTGGATCATCCCCGGACTGGTCGGCCCGGTGCTGGCCGGCTGGATCACCGAGCAGCTGTCCTGGCGCTGGGTGTTCGGCGGGCTGGCCCCGTTCGTGGCGCTCGGCGGGGTGCTGATGCTGCCGTCGCTGCGGCAGTTGCGCCGTTCCACCGGAAACGGCCGGATCGACGGGCGCCGGATCGGCTACGCGCTGCTGACCGCCTTCGGCGTCGCCGGGGTGGCCAACCTGGGCGAGAACCTCAACCCGCTGGGCACGGCCGGCGCGGTTGCGGGGCTGGTCGCGATGGTCGTCGGGCTGCGCCGGCTGCTGCCGGCCGGAACGCCCCGGTTCGCCTCCGGGGTGCCGGCCGCGATCGCCTTTCGAGGGGTGCTGGCCGGGATCTTCGTGGGCATGGAGGTCATCGTCCCGCTGACCCTGTCGGTGCAGCTGCACTACTCGCCGACCCTGGCGGGCACCCCGTTGATGCTCTCGGCGCTCAGCTGGGCGAGCGCGTCGGCGATCCAGGGCCGGCTCAGGCAACCGAACCGGGCCAGGCTGGTCGCGCTCGGGCTGGTGTTGATGGCGATCGGCGGGGTGGGAATGTCGCTGGTGGCGCTGCGGATGGTGCCGGGTGCGGTGGCCTTCGTGGTCTGGTCGGTCACCGGCTTCGGAGCCGGCTTCGCGATCACCAGCGCGAGCGTGGTGATGCTGGAGTGCACTACCGATGCCGACCGCGGGTCGGACTCGGCGGCCCTGCAGCTGGCGGACTCGTCGGTCAGCGCCATCTCGGCCGCGTTCGCCGGCGCCCTGATCGCCCTGGCGGTGCACGGCCGGATCGGCTACGGCACCGGTTTCGCGGTGGTGTACCTGAGCATGGCCGCCCTCGGCGTGCTGGCCGTCAGCCGGGCCTCCCGGCTGCCTGCCGGGCACCGGCGGGCAACCGAGGCCGTTCAGAGCGGAGCCGGTGCCGAGCGGTCGATGCCGCCCTCGGTTGAATGTCGCACCGCTCAGTAAGCTCGTAGCCGATGCCCTATCTCGATCATGCCGCCACCACTCCGATGCTTGCGGAGGTGATCGACGCGGTCTCCGCGTCGATGCGCGCCTCCAGCACCGGAGCCGTCGGCAACCCGTCCTCGGTGCACACCGCCGGCCGGCAGGCCCGCCGGATCATCGAGGAGTCCCGGGAGCGACTGGCCGCCGCCGTGGCTGCCAGGCCGTCGGAGGTGATCTTCACCAGCGGAGGCACCGAGGCCGACAACCTGGCGGTCAAGGGCATCTACCTGGCCCGCCGCTCGGCTGACCCCGGCCGCCGCAAGCTGCTGGTCAGTGCGGTCGAGCATCACGCGGTGCTCGACTCGGCCGACTGGCTGGTAGATCACGAGAATGCCGAGCTGGTGCTGCTGCCGGTCGACTCCGACGGCGTGGTGCGGCCCGAGACGCTGGCCGCGGCGATCGCCGAGGACCCGGCCGCGGTGGCCCTGGTGAGCGTGATGTGGGCCAACAACGAGGTGGGCAGCATCCAGCCGATCAGTGAGCTGGCCGAGATCGCGCACCGCTACGACATCGCCTTCCACACCGACGCGGTGCAGGCCGTCGGCACCCTGGGCGTGTCGTTCGCCGCCTCCGGCGTCGACGCGATGACCGTCACCGCCCACAAGATCGGCGGCCCGTACGGGGTCGGAGCGCTGGTGCTGGGTCGCGGGGTGGACTGCGTCCCGGTGCTGCACGGCGGCGGCCAGGAGCGCGACGTGCGCTCGGGCACCCTGGACACCCCCGGTGCGGTCGGGTTCTCCCTCGCCGCCGAGCTGGCGGTGAGCAGGCGCGACGAGCTGGCCGCCCGGCTGACCAGGCTGCGCACCCAGCTGATCGCAGGCGTCC
>DASZEI010000057.1:0-3348 GCA_035940975.1 Jatrophihabitans sp.
GTCCCCCGGCTCCGGCGGCGCAAGACGGTATCCGGCAGCCGCCCCGGCGGCGACGAACCGGCTGGCAGCGGCGACCCCGAGCGCCACCGCCTCGCTGGGCAGCACGCCGTCGGCCAGGCCGGCGGCTGCCGCGGCGGCGAAGCAGTCCCCCGCTCCGCAGGTGTCGCCGGTGCCGACCTGGGTCGGCGCGACCAGGTGCGGGGCGTTGTCGGCCAGGCAGAACATCGCGCCGCGCGAGCCCAGCGTCACGCAGACCGATCCGGCTTCCCACTGCCGGGCCAACTGCTGGGCGCCGCGCCGGATGCCGGCCAGCGACGCGCCGGCATCCATCGCCACGAAACCGGCCAGCTCGGCGAGGTTGGGGGTGACCAGGGTGCTGCCGGCAACCGGCGGGCAGCCGCGCGGGTGCGGATCCCAGACCAGCGGGCAGCTCAGCGTGGCCAGCGCGGCTCGCAACGCCGGATCCGCCGTAGCCCCCCGGCCGTAGTCCGACACCAGCACCGCGGCAGCCGAGTCCAGGGCTGCCAGCGCTCGTTGCGGCAGCGGCCCGATCGCGGCCGGCTCACCGCCGCGGTCCAGCCGCGCCACCGGATGATCGGCCACCCGCAACCTGGTCTTGACCGGAGTGCTGCCGGCCCAGGGCACGGCGACCAGTTCGAGCCGGCCGGCGAGCAGCCGGCGAAGCTGCCGGCCGGCCTCGTCCGCTGCTACCGGCGCGACCAGCACCACCGGGCGCCGGCCGGCCACCGCCAGCACCGCCAGCAGCGCGGCCAGTGCCGCGCCACCCGGCCGCCGGTGCTCGACCGGGTCGTGCAGCACCGGAACCGGCGCCTCCGGCGACAGCCGCGCCGACCCGGCGATCAGGTCGATGTCGAGCATCACGTCACCGACCACCACCAGCGGCGCGGTCACGGCGCCGGCTGCCATCGGGCGACCTCGGCCACCTCGCGCCGGGCCAGCTCGGCATCCATCGCCTCGCAGACCAGGTGCAGCGCGACCAGGTGCAGCTCCTGGACGGTGGCTGTCGTCGGCCAGCAGATCGGCAGCACCTCCTCGGCGACCTCGGCCAGCGGATTCGGAACCGGACCGGTCATCGCCCAGGTGCGCAGCCCGCACTCGCGAGCCCGCACGGCGGCGGCGACCACGTTCGGGCTGCGGCCGGAGGTGGACATCAGCACGCACACGTCACCGGCCCGGCCGTGTGCCTGCACCTGCCGGGCGAAGACCTCCTCGACGCCGTAGTCGTTGAGGATGGCGGTCAGTGCCGACGGCTCGCTGTGCAGCGCGACCGCCGAGAACGGCCCGCGGTCCGGGCCGTACCGGCCAACGATCTCGGCACTCAGATGCTGGGCCTGGGCCGCGCTGCCACCGTTGCCGGCGACCAGCAACCGCGCTCCGGAGCTGAGCGCGCCGGCCAGCCTGGTCCCCCAGTCCGCGGCGATCTCGGCGGCCGGCCCGAACTCGGTCAGCGCCTGGGCCAGCGCCTGGACGTGGGCCATCGCCAGCCGCCTGGGCGGATCGGCGAGCAACTCGGTCATCGCGCTACCTCCGCGCTCACGTCGGTCAACCGGCCGGCGGGCACCGGTCCGGTCCGTGCGGAGCCGGCCCGCCGCGCGGCCAGCACGGTGCGGTAGCACGCCTCGGTCTGCTCGGCGACCGAACTCCAGCCGTAATGGGCCAGCACCCGCTCGCGGCCGGCCTGGCCCATCGCCTGCCGCCTGGGCCGGTCGGCCAGCAACTCGGCGACCGCCCGGGCCAGCAGGTCCGGACGGCGCGGCGGCACCAGCCGGCCGGTGACGCCGTCAAGCACGGTGTCACGCAGCCCGCCGACCGCGGTGGCTACCACCGGCAACCCGGCAGCCATCGCCTCCAGCGGCGTGATGCCGAACGGCTCGTACCAGGGCACTGCCAGCAGCAGGTCGCAGCGGCGCATGATCTCGGGCAGCTCGGCGTGCGGCTGGCGGCCCAGCAGCCGTACCCGGTCGGCCACGCCGTGGCCGGCCGCCAGCGCCAGCAACCGCCGGGCCTCCGGATCGGTGGCCAGCCCGTCCGGGGCCGGGCCGCCGACCACCAGCAGCTGCGCATCCGGCACCTGGGCCAGCGCGGCGATCGCGTCGGCGACGCCCTTGCGCGGCACCAGCCGGCCCAGGATCAGCAACCGGGCCGGCCGGTTCCCGACCCGGCCGGCCGGCCTGCCGGGCGGGGTGAACAGAACCGGATCCACCCCGCACGGCACGATCTCGATCCGGTCGCCGGCCACTCCCATCGACCGCAGCTCGCGCACCTCGTCGGTGCAGGTCGCGATCACCAGATCCGCGGTTCGGGCGATCAACCGCTCAGCGCCGATCCGTTCCGGCGGGCTGGTGTCCGAACTCCCCTGCCAGCGCCGTTTCACCTTTCCCAGCGCGTGAAACGTCTGCACCACCGGCACCCCCAGGCGGGCGCCGGCCTGCAACGAGGCCAGCCCGCTCATCCAGAAGTGCGCATGCAGCAGGTCCGGCCGCAGCTGCCGGCAGCGCTCGGCAAGCTGGGCGCCGAAGCTGTCCATGAACGGCAGCAGCTCGTCCTTGCTGATCGCCGCGGCCGGCCCGGCGCTCAGGTGCTCGACCCGGACGCCGGAGCCCAGCCGCACGCTCGCCGGCACCCCCGGGTCCTCCCGGCGGGTGTAGACCACCACCTGATGCCCGCGCGCGGCCAGCGCCGCCGACAGGGCGGCCACGTGCACGTTCTGGCCGCCCGCGTCCACCCCGCCCAGGCACGCCAGCGGGCTCGCATGTTCTGAGACCATCGCGATCTTCATCTGCTCGCCTCATCTCTCATCGGGTGAGCCCGTCCAGCAGCACGTCCCAGTCGGCCAGGAACCTCTTGAGGCCGTAGCGCTCCAGCGCGGCGGCCCGGGCCGCCAGCCCGCAGGACCTGGCCAGTTCCGGCTCGGCGACGAAGTCGCGCAGCCGGCGCACCAGCCGCTGCACGTCGGTGCTGATCTCACCGGCCTCGGGCGGCACGGCGGCCACCGCCTCGGTGCTGGCCAGGGTGAGCACCGGCATCGCCAGCTGCATCGCCTCGATCAGGGTCAGCCCCAGCGAGGTCCAGCGGGTCAGGTGCAGGTAGGCCCGCCGCCGCGCCAGTTCGGTGTGCATCTGGTCCTGGGTAGCGATCTGGTCGTATCCGAGAAGGCGATCCGCCGGCAGCCCGCCGGCCAGGGCGTCGGTGAACTGCGTTGCCTGCATGCCGAAGACGTCCACCGGCGCGACCGGCAGGAACCTGTCCACCAGATCCGCTCCGACGATCCGGCCCCGGCGGCCCGGCTCGTTCACCACCACCGCTGCCCGGCTCAGCTCGCCGGTG
>DASZEI010000058.1:0-9168 GCA_035940975.1 Jatrophihabitans sp.
CTGCTCCCGCGGCTGTTCACGCCGCTGGGTATCAACAATCCCCAGTGGCTGCGCTGCCCGCGCGGCTACTCCCTCGGCGCGGTCGGGCTCCACCTTCGCACCGAGGAACTCGCCCGCCTCACCCGAGTCCTGCTCGACCACGGACGCTGGGGCGGCCGGCCCGTCGTCCCGGCCGACTACGTGGACAGCATCACCGCCGACACCGTGCCGACCGATGGCCACATCGCCACCGCAGCATCGGCGCCGCACCCGGACAACGTCCGCTACGGCCGCCACGTCTGGATGTGCGCCCGCGACGACGCGTGGCGGATGGACGGCATCTACGGGCAGTTCGGCATCGTCCTGCCCAACCAACAGGCCTGTGTCACCGTCACCGCCCACTACCGAGGCCCGACCACCGACATCCTCGACGCCATCTGGTCCGAGATCGTCCCCGCATTGAGCTAACTGCAACGGTGCGGCCTCGGGCGGAGAACCAACCCCACTGACCGCGCAGCGGCCCTACGGACATGCCGCCGGGCGGACGCGGGTCTGTAGTGGCGCCGTAGGCGCGGTAGAAGCCAGCCTGCACCTCCTGCATGACCAGCACGAGACTGTTCTCGAGCATGGTCGCACCCAAGCGCAGCGCGACCCGAGTTCAGACCATCGCGCTGATCGCCCGCAACCCAAGGCTGCAGCTTCCAGCGTGTGACCATCCATCCGAACATTGCCAGTGACACCACATGCTCGGATGGGATGGAAGCACACCGATCTGGAGAACCTCACCCCTGCTCTGCGGCTCCCACCATCGCGAATTCGACAGGACCGGCTGGAGTTGCGACAGCCAGGACGGCCAGCCATGGTGGACTCCACCCGCCTGGATCGACCCCGCTCGAACACCCAGCCGCAACCACCGCATCAGCCGGCAGTGAGAATCGTCCGTGGGAATGCCGGCAACCGATCGGCTCTTTGAACCAGGTGAGCTAAGGCACCCGGCACGGCGAGACCCATCGCCAGAGGAGAGCTACGCATGTCCATCGTCGTCGCCGGTTACCCCGAGCGCTTCGTCGCCGAGATGACGGCAAGTCCGCTGTCAGGATCTGCACTGGATCGGGCCGAAAACTGCCTGACCGGCCTTGCTGCCACCCGGCAGAATGACAGCTGTGCCCACCGCTGAGCAGTCAGCCGAACAGCTGAGACCCAACCCGGCCGCCTCAACCGGCGCAGCCGGCCCGGCTGCCTCCAGCGGCGCAGCGGGGTCCACCGACTCCGCTCCGCCTGATTCAGCGAACCTCCGACGGGCCCGCAGGTTCCACCGGGCCTGGGCGGTCGCCGCCATCACCTTCTGCGCGCTGATCGCCACCGCGGCCTTCCGGTCCAGCACCGGGGCACTGATCGAGCCGATCGAGGCCCAGTTCGGCTGGACCAGGTCCACCACCTCGTTCGCGATCACCGTCAACCTGGTGGTCTACGGCCTGACCGCGCCGTTCGCCGCCGCCCTGATGCAGCGCTTCGGCATCCGGCGAATGGTGGCCCTGGCCCTCACCCTGGTCGCGGTCGGCTGCCTGGCCACCACGGTGATGTCGTCGTCCTGGCAGCTGGTGCTGGCCTGGGGCTTCGCCATCGGGATCGGCACCGGCTCGATGGCCCTGGTGTTCGGCGCGATCATCGCCGACCGGTGGTTCGTGACCAACCGCGGCCTGGTCGTCGGCATCTTCTCGGCGGCCTCCTCGACCGGCCAGCTGGTCTTCCTGCCGGTACTGGCGTACCTGATCAACTACCACGGCTGGCGCACCGCGGTCCTCGTGGTCGCGGCCTTCTCGCTGCTGCTGGTGCCGTTCGTGATGTGGCTGCTGGCCGACTCCCCGGCCGGCGTCGGCCTGACCCCCTACGGCGCCGGGCCGGACTGGACGCCGCCGCCCACCTCACGCAAGAACCCGGCCCGGGCCGCCGTCGCCGCGCTGACCGAATCCTCGCGCAGCTGGACGTTCTGGGTGCTGATGGGGACCTTCTTCATCTGCGGCTGGTCCACCAACGGCCTGGTCGCCTCGCACTTCATCCCGGCCGCCCACGACCACGGCATCCCGGTCACCACCGCCGCCAACCTGCTCGCCCTGATCGGCATCTTCGACATCATCGGCACCGTCGGGTCGGGCTGGCTCACCGACCGGGTCGACCCGCGCAACCTGCTGCTGGCCTACTACGGCCTGCGCGGGCTGTCGCTGCTGATCGTGCCCTCGGTGCTCGGCTCGACGGTCAGCCCGCCGCTGTTCCTGTTCATCGTCTTCTACGGCCTGGACTGGGTGGCCA
Source organism: Jatrophihabitans sp. (assembly GCA_035940975.1). Taxonomy (GTDB): domain Bacteria; phylum Actinomycetota; class Actinomycetes; order Mycobacteriales; family Jatrophihabitantaceae; genus Jatrophihabitans_A. The sequence goes on from DASZEI010000058.1 coordinate 2,290, forward strand.
CCGTGCCGCCCACGGTGGCGCTGTGCCGCGAGCACTTCGGCGTGGAGAAGTCCGGCATGGTGTTCGGCTGGGTGTTCGCCTCGCACATGATCGGTGCGGGGCTGGCCGCCTCGTTCGCCGGCGCCGTCCGCGAGCACACCGGTGACTACCGGATCGCCTGGCTGACCGCCGGCATCCTGTGCATCATCGCAGCGCTGGCCTTCTTCACGATCCGCCGACGTGGCGAATACGCAATGGTTGGGGCACTATCCGCTACATGAGCTACGCGCAGGACTACCGGCTGAGCCTGACCGATCCGGACCGGTTCTGGGCGCAGGCCGCCACCGCGATCAGCTGGATCCACAAGCCGCTGCTGGTGCTGGACGACACCGACGCCCCGTTCTACCGCTGGTTCCCCGACGCCACCGTCAACACCTGCTTCAACGCCCTGGACCGCCACGTCGCGGCCGGCCGCGGCGAGCAGGTCGCCCTGATCTACGACTCGCCGGTGACCGGCTCCCGCCGCGAGTACAGCTATACCGAGCTCACCGAGCTCACCGCCAAGTTCGCCGGGGTGCTGCGCGCGCTCGGCGTCGACCAGGGCGACCGGGTGCTGATCTACCTGCCGATGGTCCCCGAGGCGGTGATCGCGATGCTCGGCTGCGCGCGGATCGGCGCCGTGCACTCGGTGGTATTCGGCGGCTTCGCGTCAAACGAACTGGCCGCCCGCATCGACGACGCCCAGCCCAAGGTGATCGTCTCGGCGTCCTGCGGGGTCGAACCGAGCCGGCTGGTCGAGTACAAGCCGCTGCTGGACCGGGCCCTGCAGCTGGCCGAACACCAGCCGGACAGCTGCGTCATCCTGCAGCGGCCGCAACTGGCGGCCGGCATGACCGAGCGCGACCGGGACTGGCGGGAGCTGATGCGCTCCCAGCTGATCCCGCCGGCCGAGTGCGTCGAGCTCGCGGCCACCGACCCGCTCTACATCCTCTACACCTCCGGCACGACCGGCCGTCCCAAGGGCATCGTGCGTGACAACGGCGGGCATGCCGTGGCGCTGCGGTGGTCGATGGCCAACATCTACGACGTCGGGCCCGGCGAGGTGATGCTGACCGCCAGCGACGTCGGCTGGGTCGTCGGGCACTCCTACATCGTCTACGCGCCGCTGCTCACCGGCGCGACCACCGTGCTGTACGAGGGCAAGCCGGTCGGCACCCCGGACGCCGGAGCGTTCTGGCGGCTGGTCGCCGACTACCGGGTCAAGGTGCTGTTCACCTCGCCGACCGCCATCCGGGCCGTCAAACGTGACGATCCGGACGGTGAGCTGATGAGGCAGTACGACCTCAGCTCGTTGCAGGCGCTGTTCCTGGCCGGTGAGCGGCTGGACCCGGCGACCTACGAGTGGGCCAGCGCCCGGCTGGGCATCCCGGTGGTGGATCACTGGTGGCAGACCGAGACCGGCTGGCCGATCGCGGCCAACCCGCGCGGGCTGGAGCCGTTGCCGATCAAGGCCGGCTCCCCGACGGTGCCGGTGCCCGGCTACGACGTCCGGATCCTCGGCGCGGACGGCCAGCAGCTCCCGCCGAACCAGGAGGGCGCGATCTGCCTGAAGCTGCCACTGCCGCCGGGCACCAGCCAGGGGGTCTGGGGGGATGACCAGCGCTACGTCGAGTCCTACCTGTCGGCGTTCGAGGGCTACTACCTGACCGGCGACGGCGGCTACCTCGACGAGGACGGCTACCTGTTCGTGCTCGGGCGCACCGACGACGTGATGAACGTGGCCGGCCACCGGCTCTCGTCCGGGCAGATCGAGGCCGCGCTGGCCGAGCACCCGGCGGTCGCCGAGTGCGCGGTGATCGGCGTCGAGGACGCGCTGAAGGGCCAGGTGCCGCGCGCCCTGGTGGTCACCAAGAGCGGTTGGGCCGGCTCGCGCGAGCAACTGGCCGCCGAACTGAGCGCCCGGGTGCGCGACGAGGTCGGCCCGATCGCGTCGCTGTCCCGGGTCGACGTGGTCGCGGGCCTGCCCAAGACCCGATCCGGAAAGATCCTGCGCGCCACCATGCGCCAGCTCGCCGACGGCGCCGAGCCCGCCGTGCCCTCCACCATCGAAGACATCACCGTGCTGGACAACCTGCGCACAGTGCTTCGCCCGTCTTGAGAAGGATGTGATGGTTCCACCGGCCTGATCGAAGGCTCAGGCGGCGCGCTCCGACCGGTAGTTTGGTTTCTCCGGGACGGAGGTGAGGCAGTGGAGCAGCTCGCCCTGGTGGCCGCCGTCCTGTTCGCAACCGCGGTGCTGATACCGGTCTCGTCCAAGATCAACCTGCCCTGGCCGGTGCTGGTCACCCTGTTCGGCATCGTGCTGGCCGCGATTCCGCAGGTGCCGCAGGTGCATGTCGAGCCGGACCTGATCCTGCCGCTCGTGCTGCCACCACTGCTGTACGCCGCCGCCCGCAAGACGTCCTGGCGGTTCTGGGTGGCCAATGCCAGACCGATCCTGTTGCTGGCGGTCGCGCTGGTGCTGGTGACCACCGCTGTGGTCGCGGCGGTGGCCTCTGCGGTGGTGCCCGGCATCTCGCTGGCCGGCGCGGTGGCCCTCGGCGCCCTGGTGTCGCCGCCGGACCCGGTCGCGGCCACCGCGATCGCCGGCAAGCTGCACCTGCCCCGCCGGCTGGTGTCGATGCTCGAAGGCGAGGGCCTGTTCAACGACGTGGCCGCGCTGGTGCTCTACCAGGTGGCGATCGCGGCCGTGGTCGGCGGCTCGATCTCGCCCGGCGAGGCCGTGGGCAGGTTGCTGCTGGCCGCGGTGCTGGCCCTGGCGGTCGGCTTCGCCTTCGGCTGGGGGATGACCCGGCTGATCGCGATGCTGGGCTCGGGCGACCCGCGGCCACAGGTGCTGCTGTCGGTGCTGGCGCCGACGGCGACCTACGTCGCGGCTGAGGAACTGCACGGGTCCGGGGTGCTGGCGGTGCTGGTGTACACGCTGTACTCGGTGTCACGGCCGGTGGACGCCGCCGACGCGCAGGGCCGGCTGACCACCGACGTGTTCTGGTCGATGGCCGAGACGCTGGTGACCGGGATCGCGTTCGGGCTGGTGGGCCTGGAGTTCCAGACCGCGTTCCAGGCGATCGGTGCGCGCTGGACGTCGCTGGTGGGCGAGACCGTGGCCGTCGTCGCGGTGGTGGTGGCGGTGCGGCTGCTCTACCTGCTGCCCTCGGTGCTGCTGGCCAGGCGGTTCTACCGGCGGTTGCAGGCCGGCGCCCTCGACGACGCGCTCAGTGGCCGGAGTGCGAGCCGGCGGTTGCAGCGCCAGCGCGGCACCGACGTCCCGATCGGCTGGCGCGAGACGGTGGTGGTGTGGTGGGCCGGCATGCGCGGGGTGGCCACCGTCGCGCTCGCGCTGGCGATTCCGACGGTCACCGAGGCCGGCGGCCCGTTCCCGGCCCGGGACCGGATCCTGTTCATCGCCTTCTCGGTGGTGCTGGTGACCCTGGTGCTGCAGGGCCTGACGCTGCCGACGGTGGTGAAGCTGCTCGGCGTGCGCGCCGGCCCCCGCGACAAGGACGAGGCCGAGGCGGCGCTGGTCGAGCGGGCCGCGCACGCGGCCGCCGAGGCACTGAACCGCCTGCAGGACGAGGTGGACTTCGGGGTCGAGGTGTGGGACCGGCTGAACGCCTTTCCGACCGATCTGCTGGTGCGGCTGAACGCCCAGCTGGCCAGCGACTCCCAGCACAGCTCGCTGGCGGGCAAGGCCGCCGACCGTGGCGACTTCCTGCTCGGCCTGCGGCAGATGCTGAGCGCCGCGCGGGAGGAACTGCTCGAGGCCCGGTCCGAGCGGGGTGTCGATCCGGAACTGGTCGACCAGCTGGTTCGCCGTCTCGACCTCTACAGCCTGCCGGCACTGCCCGCGACCGAAGGAAGCTGACGGGCCGTCCTGCCGCCGGTGTGCGGTGGCAGACTTCGGTGTCGACGGCAGGGCGGGCCACCGGCAGCGCCCCGGCAGGGAGGACAGGCGATGCCCCCACGGCGCAAGAAGCCCAGCGGCTTGACCGAGGAGGACGTGGCCCGGCTGCGCGGCCAGCTCGGCGAGGGCCGCCGGCCCAGGGTGGCGCTGTCGGGGCCGCAGTTCGAGGCCGGCGCGTCCGGCTCGGTCGTCCGGATCGGTGACCCGGCCGTCGACGGGGCCGACTTCCTGACGGTCCGGGTCAAGGTGAACGGCGTCACCGACGAGCTGGCCTTCGCTCCCGCCGAGCTGAGCATCGGCAGGGGGACGCGGTCAGCCGGTGCTGGTGCCGGCCGCTCAGGATCGGCTCGCGCCGGTTCGGCGGGCAGTGGGTCGGCGGGTGGTCGTACCAGGACCGCCCAGCCGCGCGCCGCTGCCGGCAAGCCGCCGGCGCCCACACCGCCGGCTGAGATCGGCGGATCACCGGCCGCCGCCGTACCGAGCACCGCCGACACCGAGCCGGCCAGCCCACCGGAGGCTGGTGCGGCAACACCGGCCGCGCCTCCGGCTGCCGGTTCGGGTCCGACCCCGCCAGCCGGCAGCACCGCGACGCCCGGCCGTCGGCGCAAGGCTCCGGCCGCTCCTACGGTCAGCGTGACGATCAGCTCGTCCGGCGCGGCCTGGTCGGTCAGCGCCAGCCGCGGCGCCCGGACCATCGCCAAGAACGTCCCGGTCGCACCCGGCGTGGTGACCGCGATCGCCGACCTGCTCGGCCAGCCGGGCGTGTCCGAAGCGGTGGCCGAGATCAACGAGACCGCCCGGCTGCAGGCCCAGCAGCGCGCCGAGGAACTGCGCGCCGAGCTCAGTGACCTGGAGGCGGTGCTGGCCACCCATCGGGCGCCACGCTGAGCCGGCGAGCCGGTCGTCGGACACAGGGATCAGCGCCGGGCCGACGATGCCCGCAGGCATTGCCGACCCGGCGCTGAGCCGGTCCCCGGTCAGGACTCAGGTGTGCACCCCGTGGATCGCGAACCGTTCCACCTGCTGCAGGTGGCCGCCGGTGCTGGCCACCAGGGTCAGTGTCCCGCGCTGGGCGAAGGACACCGGGCCGGTCGTCCAGGCTGAGCGGTCACCGCCGGCCGGTATCTGGGCCACCGTGCTGCGGTCGGTCTGGCTGGCCAGCACCGAGACCACGATGTTCTCGTCCACTCCGGTGATGTGGCCGCCGATGGTCATCGGTGAGCTCACCCGCGAGCCGTAGGCCGGCTTCTCCAGCGACAGCGTGGTGTCGTCGCTGCCGACCACCTCCCACGGCGAGTCCTTGGAGTCGCCGTAGCGGATCAGGTGCAGCACGGCAGCGATGCGCAGCTGGCCGTTCGGGTCGCGGTAACCGACACCGACGTGCGCGCCCTGCTCGTCCATCCGAGGCTCGGCCACCTGGTCCAGCTCGGTGAATCCCAGGTAGGAGCGGGTGAAGTTCAGCGCGGTCTGGGCGGCATCGAGGTGCCACGGCTGCGATCCGCCGGCCTTGGTCCGCCATTGCTCGGCCTCGGTGTAGCTGCCGAACGGCCACAGCGGCTCGTACCCCATCACGAACGGTGGGGTGACCGATGACGGCGGTGGCGTCGCCGACTGCGACGTGTTCGCCGTTTGGGACGGTGACTGCGACGGAGCCGGCTGGGTCGCCGACTGCGACGGCGCCGGGTTGGATGCCGACGGTGTCGGTGCCACTCCGCTGGGCGAGGGGTGGACCGACACCGTCGGCCTGATTGCCGGGTGGGCGTGGTCTGAGCGGCTCATCTGCACCGCGGTGACGGTGGCCACCGCCGCGACGCCGACGATGGCCGCGGCCAGCAACGGGGCGGTCCACCGGCCGCGGCTCGGCTGTGCCCAGCGGCCGGCGGGCGGCGCGGCCGGCGACAGTTCGGCCTCGGTCAGCAGTTCGGCCCGGGCGCGCAGAGCAGCTGTGATCCGGTCGTCGATGGTGTTCATTCGGCACCTCCAAGTGCTGCGGCGATCGCCTGGCGACCGTGGAATGCGTTGGATTTGACGGCGCCCAGCGAGATGCCCAGCGCCGCCGCGACCTGCGCCTCGGACAGCTCCGACCAGTAGCGCAGCACGATCACCTCGCGCTGCCGGCGTGGCAGCCGTTGCAGCGCGGCGATCACCTCGCGGTGTTCCTCGGCCAGCATCAGGCGCCCGTCCGCGCCTTCGACGGTCAGGGTGTCGGCGTCGGGATGGGGGTTGCGGCGGACCGTGCGGCGCCGGCGCAGCACCGAACGGGAGCCGTTCAGCACGCAGCTACGCAGGTAACTGACCGCCGCCTCGCGGTCGGCCAGCATGGGCCAGCGCCGGTGCAGGGCCGCGAAGGCCTCCTGGACCACGTCCTCACTGGTCTCGACATCGTCGACCAGGAGCACCGCCAACCGCACCATGGCAAGCCGATGGGACTGGAACAGTGCGGCCACCGCCGAGTCCGCGTCGTTCACCGGTGAGAGCTGCACCGGCACATCCTTGTTGCGCACCATCGTCGTCCTCATGGCCACCGTCCCCGGCTCGCGCACCACTTCCATTCGTGGTGCTACCTCCAGAGACGCCTGGCCGGGGCAATAGTTGCATCCGCTTCGCAAGTGCAGCTAGGGGTTGTTTCGACCGGCTGCGCGGGTCGTGGCTCGGCGGGAGTCTCTGAACGTGGTCAATCGAGCCTGTGACGTTATGGGCCATAATCCGGTGATGAGTCAGATCACTGCGATCGCGGTGGACGAGCCGCCGGGTCGGTCGGAATGCTGGTGCTGCGGGCGCGTCGAGGCACCGGAGCGGATGGTGCGCCTCGGCGCCCATCCCGAGGTCGCGCTCTGCCTGGGCTGCGCGCATTTCGTGCACCGGGCGGCGTCCGAGATCGAGGACCGGTCCCGGACCGGTTTCCGGGTGCGGGTGCGGGATCGGGTGCGGCGGGC
>DASZEI010000059.1:0-9673 GCA_035940975.1 Jatrophihabitans sp.
GAAGTCAGGTCGGTAATAACCGGCATGCGCGTTCTGTATCCAGTTGGCGTCGAAATGCACATTTTTGGGCGCGGCTTATAGGAGTCTTGGAGGAAAGAGGAACCCCAGGCTCAACTCTATCTAGTGCACGTCTCTGCCTTATGAGGGCCAATTCTCGGAGCCTTGACCGTCGCGCAGATCACCGCGGATGGATTTTATATAGATTCTACGGCTCAGTAGGATATGGCGAACGAGTGGTCCTGCCGCTTGCGGACTGGGTAATCGCAGCCGCAATGCTCGCTTTCCCCTTGCGATTTTGGCACCTAGTCAGGCCCGCTGAACCATACTGGAAGACTCTCTTAAGAGTGCTGGGTGCGCCGTTGGCACTTTTCCGGGTCTCGGCGAGCTTTAATAACGCACCGGGTGTTTGGGATAATGTTTTATTTGCCGTTGCACAAATCTTAGGTATAGCGTTGATCGGTACGTCGGCGCTCGCCCTTCGACGAAACATCGGCTCAACAAATTGAAGTGAAGAGTTGACAGGGGTGGATGCGCGGAAGTTCTGCCTGCTCGTGGATTCTTACGCTGCTCAAGCCGCAGGCAACGTGCGGACAAGTGAGGCTTTGTGTTTAGAAGCTCTGAAACGCCAAACGCATACGGTCTGGGTAGACGGTTTATGGGTTCCATCAGCCCACGACCGACTGGAGTCCACCGACGTGGTGGATGTGCGGTTGTTGGCTTTCCTCTTGGAGCTATGAACCTGAGTGTGCTGGTCCGCGAGTCTTCCGCCGCGATAGAAGACGGCGACAGAGATGGATATGGTAGTTCCGCTTGGCTATGTTAAGGACAGGGACTGGACAAACGCTGAGATGGTTGTCTCGCAAGTGCGAGGTTGCATGTCGTCAGAAGCTATTTTGAAGGTAATACTCGAAGTCGCTCCTCTCGGACAAGGAAAATTTTGCCGCCATTGCAAAGTATGGTTAATGCTGGCGCAGATTTTGTGAAGACATCGACAGGATTAGCTCAGCCGGCGGGACGGCCTGCACGCCGTGAGGTTAATGCGGGAGACTGCGGGGCTTGAGATCGGGGTAAAGGCAGCTGGTGGCATCAGAACGCTGAGTGAGGCGTTTGCAATGCTAGCGGGCCGGTGCAAACCGCCTGGGTCTGAGCGCTACCCGTGCTGTTGTGTCCGAGTTAGCGGTTGTGAGTTGACCCTTGTATCGTGGCCCACCAGGTCGCATCCGCGTTCCAGCAGGCCGCCAACCTTATGCACCGCGGCGCCGCCATCTACGCCGTCGCCGACGACGAAGCTCGCCGCCAACTTATCCGAGGCTTCTTCGCCCACATCCGCATCGACGCTGACGACTGCGGTATCGAGTTGGACAGCCCGTGGCGCGAGATCGCCAGAACCGCTCACTACCTACGCGAAACGTCAGACCGCCCAACCGGGCCACGGCCGAAACCCGGTACACATGAGGCACCAAGAACGAACCCCCGCCGCGTTTCTGCGGTCAGGGGTTCGAGAAGATGAATTTGGTGGAGCTGAGGGGATTCGAACCCCTGGCCCCCTCGATGCGAACGAGGTGCGCTACCGGACTGCGCCACAGCCCCCAACCAGTTCCGAAGATTACCAGCCGCAGGACGGCACCATCATCGCGGTGCGACCGGCACGGCGCCGACACGGCCCAGCCACCCCACCGACTGGACGCAACCTCAGGACCGCCATCACACCGCACGGCGCTGTCCGAGCGGCGGCGTCACACCGCCCGACGCATCGACCGCTCGTCGAACTGCTCCTCGACGTAGAGGCCGGTCAGGTCGACCGTGTCGGCGACTCCGCGCAGCTCCACGTCCTCGTCGTCGATCCGGACGACGGTGTCAGCGTCGGCGCGGTAGGGAAACTGCTCGGTCGCGTTATAGCCCCGAGGCTTGGCCAGCCCGGACCGCTGCTGACGCTGCTGCCGCCGGTCGCGGTCGTGCAGTGCCTGGTTACGCAGGAACAGCAGGTAGCTGGCCAGTGAGGCGAGGAACAGCAACCCGACGGCCCATGCCAGCGCGCCACCGGCGGCCACTCCCCACACCAGGCCGATGATCGTGCCGGCGATCAGGACGGCAAGCGATCGCCGTCGGCGGGCCATCATCTGACGGCGAGCGTCGGACATGTCGGCCTTGGCGATCTGGTCGGGGTACATGACTGCCTCCATGGCGGCGGGAACCGGCCGGCGTCCCGCGGGTGGAACCTGCGGCCGGGGCGGGCCACCGGGAATGAACACTTGAGCGTGGCTGGCCGGCCTGCGGCGGGGTCGATCCTCAGCGGCGGCCGGCCGGGTGTGCTCGGCGAGCGGGCTGCGGCTCGACAGCGCCCGCATGGCACCGCCGAACCGGGCCACCGAGCGCTCGCCGGCGCGATCGTCCTTGCGCTTGACGAGCATCGGAACCGCGACGATCAGCCAGAGGACGGCCAGGACCAGCACCGTCATCGTGGGCGAAATCATCGGGCGTCTCCCGTCACAGCTGTCACACCTTTGCAGGCAACGCTAAGACGCTGCTTCGCCCGAAGTCCGCAGGCGCGCCGGGTGTCAATGTCAACTGCCGCTTTACAGTTCGGTCAACGGCGTACAGGGAGATGAACAGCAGCGGTGCCCCAGGCGCTCAGCCGGGCGGCACCGGCAGGCCGCTCAGCCGGGACAGCACCGTGCCGGACAGGATCTCTTCGGTGGTGATAGCGAAGGACAGGTGGTCCCGCCAACCGCCGTCGATGTCGAGGAACCGTTCGTGGTAGCCCTCCTGGCGCAGCCCGAGCTTCTCCACCACCCGGATGCTGGCCTGGTTCTCCGGCCGGATGTTCACCTCGACCCGGTGCAGGCGCGCCTCGGTCAGGCAGTGGTCGATCGCCAGCGCCAGCGCGGTCGGCGTGATCCCGCGACCGGCCACCGCCGAGTCGACCCAGTAGCCGACGCTGCAGGACCGAAGCGCCCCGCGCACCACGTTGGACACGTTGAGCTGGCCGACCAACCGGTCGCCGTAGACGATCCCGAACGGCAGCATGGTGCCGAGCCTGGCGGCCGAGCGCAGCCGTGACAGCGTCCGGTGATATTCGGCGATCGAGTTGCGGCTCTGCCAGGACTGGCTTGACGTCGGTTCCCACCTGGCCAGCCACTCGACATTGGCCAGCCGGCTGCGGCTCCAGGTGCCCGCGTCGCGGCGCTGCAGCGGCCGCAGCGTCACCGGCCCGGCCACCAGCACGGCGGGCCAGCCCGGATGCAGCTGCGACATCTCAGCGCTGGGCAAGCATCAGCGGTTGGACTGTCACGCGCGACCCCGGAACCACCTCGGTCACGTCCTCGTCGATGACAACCAGGCAGTTGGACGCAGCCAGCGCCGCGACCAGGTGCGAGCCACTGCCTCCGACCAGCGACACCGAGTACCGGCCGTCCGGCTCCCGGTGCAGCAGCCCGCGGCGGAACTGGCGCTTGCCCTCGGGGCTGTCCATCCGCTCCAGGGCCATCGCCTGGATGGTCTGGCGGTGCACGTTGCGCTTGCCCAGCAACTTGCGGATCGCCGGCCGTACGAAGACCTCGAAGGACACCAGCGACGACACCGGGTTGCCGGGCAAGCAGAAGATCGGGGTGCGTTCCCGGCCGAGGGTGCCGAAGCCCTGTGGCGAGCCGGGTTGCATGGCGACGTTGGTGAACTCGACCGTGCCGAGCTGGCCGAGCGCCTCCTTGACGATGTCGAAGGCACCCATGCTCACCCCGCCAGAGGTGATGATGAGGTCGGCGCGCAGCAGCTGGGAGTCCAGCACGTCGAGCAGCCGGGCATGGTCATCGGGAATGATGCCGACCCGGTAGGCGTCGGCGCCGGCATCGCGGGCTGCGGCCGCCAGCATGTAGGAGTTGGAGTCCGACACCTCGCCGAAAGCGGCCTGCTTGCCCACGTCCACCAGTTCCGAACCGGTCGAGATCACCACCACCCTGGGACGCGGCTGCACCATCACCCGGTCGTGCCCGACGGCGGCCAGCAGCGCGATCTGTTGCGGGCCGAGGGTCGCGCCGGGCGCCAGCGCCAGCGCGCCGGCGGCCAGGTCCTCACCGGCCCGCCGGACGCACTCCCCGCTGCGCACCGGCCTCATGATCTGCACCCGGGCCACCCCGCGGTCGGTGTGCTCGAGCGGGATGACGGCGTCCGCGCCGGGCGGGATCGGCGCCCCGGTCATGATCCGCATGCACAGGCCAGGTCCCATTCCGGACACCGACCGGGCTCCGGCCAGCACATCGCCGACCACCGGCAGCGAGATCGGCTGGGCCTCGCTGGCCTGCCGCAGGTCCACCGCCCGCACCGCGTAACCGTCCATCGCGGCGTTGTCGAAGCCGGGCAGCGGGGCGTCGGCGACCACCTGCTCGGCCAGCATCAGCCCCTGCGCATCCAGCAGCGCCAGCTGGATCGGATCGATCGAACCGATGGTGCTGAGCACCTTCGCCAGCTGCTCGGCGACCGGACGCAGGCCCGGCCGGCCCTGGCCAGCCGCCTGGGAGGGCTCGTTCGGACCGGTGTCGGCAGCGTCGGCCGGCACCGCCGGGATGGTGTCGGTCGGCCAGTCGCTGCTGCTGTCGCTCACTTCGGTGCGCTCCTACGGCTCGGGCGGCGGTGCGGGAACCGGTTCGGTTGCAGTCTCCGGTGCCAACAACGCCCTACTCCAGGGTGCGGACGAATTCTGTCAACCAGCCGGAGAAGTCCGCGCCCAGCTCCGGATGTTCACACGCCAGCCGTACCACCGCGCGCAGGTAGTCCTGCCGGTCGCCGGTGTCGTAACGGCGACCGGAGAACACGACTCCGTGTATCGGCACCCCATCCTGCCCCAGCACCCGCATCCCGTCGGTCAGTTCCAGCTCGCCACGCGCGCCCAGTTCGGTGCGGCGCAGCGCATCGAAGATCTGCGGCGGCAACACGTACCGGCCGATGACGGCCAGGTTGGACAACGCCTCCTCCGGCTTCGGCTTCTCGATCAGGGTCTCGACCGCGATCACCCCGTCGATGACGTCACCGGCCGGTTTGATGCTTCCGTACAGCGAAATCGCCCGGCCCTCGACCTCGATCAGGCCGACCACGATGCCGCCCTTCTCGGCCTGGACGTCCAGCATCCGGGCCAGCAGCACGTCCCGCTCGTCGATGATGTCGTCGCCCAGCAGCACCGCGAACGGCTCGTCCCCCACGAACGCCTCGGCGTAGGACACCGCATCGCCCAGGCCGCGAGCCTCGCGCTGACGGGTGTAGTGCATTCTGGCCAGGTTGGTCGACCGGCGGACCCGGGCGAGCCGCTGCTCGTCACCTTTGCGCTCCAGGGCGTCCTCGATCTCAGGAGCGGCATCGAAATGGTCCTCGATAGCGGACTTGCCCCGGCCGGTGACGATCAGGACGTCGCCCAGACCCACCCGGGCAGCCTCGGCGACGATGAACTCCAGCGCCGGGACGTCCACCACCGGCAGCAGTTCCTTGGGAACCACCTTGGTGGCCGGCGCGAACCTGGTCCCCAAGCCGGCCGCCGGAATGACCGCCTTGCGGGCACGCGGCAGGGCGGAGGTGGCGGGGTGCGCCTGCGAGGGAGAACTCATACAGCGAGACTAGTCAGGTGACCGACAAAACCGCGCTGCGCTCGATGGTCGCGGCGGCCCGGGCGGTGCGGACCGAGCAGCAACGCGCTCAGGACCGGGCTGCGATCCGCGCGCATGTGCTTGCCGGCTGCCGAGCCGGTCGGGTGCGGCCGGGCAGCCTGATCGCCGCGTACGAACCGTTGCGTACCGAGCCGGGTTCCACCGAGCTGCTCGCCGCGCTCGTCGAGGAGGGCTACCGGCTGATCGTGCCGGTCACGCTGGCCGATCGCGATCTCGACTGGACCTCCTGGCCGCCGACCGGTGACCCCGAGCGCCGGCTGGGCGTGGACGCGATCGCGGCGGCGGCGCTGGTGCTGGTTCCGGCCTTCGCGGTGGACCTGGCCGGCCACCGGCTCGGTCGCGGCGGCGGCTCATACGACCGCGCCCTTGCCCGGCTGCCAGCCGGCACCCTGGTCGCCGCACTGCTCTACCGCGACGAGTTACTGCCCGACGTGCCCGTCGAGAGCTGGGATCTGCCGGTCGGCTCGGTCGTCACACCGGACGGCTGGCGCGACCTGGCCGCCGGCTGAGCACCGCTTCGCCCCACCCGAGTGGACGGGGGAACAGTCCATGCCGCACCATTGTTGGCAGTCACAGGATGAGAGTGCTAACTCATCCTGACCGTGCAGGCCGCGAAGAGGAGCCCGACACCGATGCCGACGTACCAGTACGCCTGTACCAGCGACGACTGCGGCCTGCGCTTCGAGCGGGTTCAGGCCTTCACCGACCCCGCCATCAGCGAGTGCCCGGACTGCAGCGAGCGGGTGCGCAAGGTGTACGGCTCGGTAGGCGTGGTGTTCAAGGGCTCCGGCTTCTACCGCAACGACAGCCGCGACGCCAAGAACGGCGCTAACGCCAAGTCCGACTCCGACGGCGCCGCCGCCAAGAACGGTGATGCCGGCAAGGGCGACGGCGGCAAGGGCGTCGACGGCGGCAAGGGCGGCGAGGCAGCCAAGATCGGTGCGGGCTCGGCCAAGTCGGCTGACTCCCCCGGTTCGGGCAAGGGCTCCGGCGAGTCGAGTTCGGCGAGCAAGGCCGCCGGTTCCGCCAAGCCGGCCGCGGCCGTCACCGGCTGAGCAGGCCTCCATCTCGCAGGCTGTGGACGGCCGCCCGGTTGTCCACAGATTGACCTGCTGCCCGTGGTAGGTGTCGAGGGCCGGCCAGGCTCTCCCCATGCTCGCTCCATTCCGATCCCGGTTGTCCGGTCGGCTCTCGGTTCTGGCCGGCTGGCCCCGCCGGGTAGCCGCGCTGCTCTGTCTTGCGCTTGCCGTGCTGTCAGCGCTCACCTCGCACGGCACTTCCGCCCAGGGCCACCGCTCACCGGTGATCGTGACGGTCAAGCCGTTGCGGCCCGGGACCGTGCTGGCAGCAGCCGATCTGGCGGCCGTGCTCTGGCCGGACCCGATGGTGCCGGCCGCCGCGATTGCCCGGCTCTCCGACGTCCTCGGCCACACCGTGGCCGCCGCCATGACCCGCGGCGAGCCGCTCACCGCCGCCCGGCTGCTGGACACGGGTATGACAGCCGCCCTGGAGCCTGGCCAGGTGGCCCTGACCATCGGCCTGGCCGGCGGCAACCAGGCCGCCATCCTGCAGGCCGGCGCCCTGGTCGACCTCTACGCAGCAGGTACCGACGCCGCCCTGATCGAGGGCAGCCCGCTGCCGTCGGGTGGCACCGGCCATCGGCTGGGGACGAGTCTCAGGGTGCTCGCCGTGCTGCCAGCCACTACCGACCCGGTCGCCGGCAGCGGCGGTCCTAGCCTGGTGATCGCGGCCGACCGGGCCACCGCCGCCCGGCTGGCCGACCGTCCGGCAGGGCAGTTTCTCGCTAGTCTGGTGCCTCCGTGACGAGGGTGGCACGACGCAACGAGCAGCGCCCTCGAGCCTGTCCAGTGAAGGGGTGAACCATGCTCAAAGGCTTTCGAGACTTCGTACTACGCGGCAACCTCGTCGACCTGGCCATCGCCGTCGTGATCGGCACCGCATTCGCCAAGGTGGTGGACACGCTGGTTTCCTCGATCATCACGCCGATCCTCAACGCGCTGCCAGGTGTCTCGGTGAACGGGCTCAGCTACACCATCCGGGGCGGCGCGTTGGCATCCAAGACCACCATCAGCTTCTCGACGATCATCAGCTCGATCCTCGTGTTCGTGCTCACCGCGGCCGTGGTGTATTTCGTGTTCGTGGTGCCGATGACCAGGATCCAGCAGCTCCGGGCGAGCGGTCTGACCCCAGAGCCGGAGGCGGTCCCCGAAGCCACCCTGCTGCTGCGCGAGATCCGGGACGCGCTCGGCGCCCGACCGACCGAGAGCACCGCGGGGCCGACGCCGCAGCATCCGCAGCTCTGAACCCACGGTATGGACCGGCCGGCGGTTCAGCCGTGGTGCGGCGGCCGTTCGGCCAGGAACCAGTCGTCGCCGTAGTCGCCGGGCTCGTCGCCCCAGCCGCGCTCACCCTCGTCGGAGGAGCGCTGGGGCAGCAGATCCTCCCCCGGCTGGCGGCGAGGTGTTGCCAGAGGCAATGATGGAGCTTCCAGTGTTTCGTCGTCAGAGGGCTCGGGGGGTTGCTGACTGTGCTGCGACTCGGTCACTCCGCCAGTGTGCTCGCCCTGCCATGAACACCACGAGGAGGCCATAGCGATGTTGGAGAAGTTGAAGAAGATCGCGGACCAGGCGATGGAGAAGGCGGGTCCGCTGGCCGAGCAGGCCAAGGAGAAGGCGACCGTGCTGGCCGCTGAGGCCAAGGAGAAGGCCGGCCCGCTGGCCGAGCAGGCCAAGGAAAAGGCCACCGAACTGGCGAGCAAGGCCGCACCCGCCGTCAGCCAGGGCATCGACAAGGCCGCCGACAGCCTGGACAAGGCGACCAAGGGCCGCTACAGCGGGCAGATCGACAAGGTGCAGGGCGTCGTGCACGACACCGCGCAGAAGGTGGGCGACAAGGCTGCCGGCACCGGAACCGGTGCTGCTGGCACTGCTGGCACCCCGGCCACTCCCGCCACCCCCACGGCGAGCCCGGTGGTGGACCTCACAGAGCCGGATGCGGTGCTCGTCGAGCCGGTATCACCGGTGGTGATCCCCGCCGAGCCGGTCGTGGTTCCCCCGCCGATTCCGACGCCCGTCTTCGACACCGATCCGGGCATCGACCCGCCGGTAACGCCCACGGACCACCGCGAGGACAAGCCACAGATCTGATGCAGTCCCAGGTCACCGTCCGGTACTGGGCAGGAGCCCGCCGGGCGGCTGGCCTGGCATCAGAGGTGCTGACCGCGGACACTCTCGCCGACCTGCTCGGCCAGCTCCGGGCTCGCCCGGGGCTGGCCGAGGTCGTCGCGGCAAGTTCAGTGCTGGTCGACGAGGTCCGGCCGAGCAGCGACGATCTGCCGCTGGCCACCGGCGCGGTGGTCGACATCCTGCCGCCGTTCGCCGGCGGCTGACGGCACGCGACCCGCACGCACCACCGGCAGCGGCCACCGCACCGCTGACCGGCGCTGCGCCGCTGACCAGCGCCCCCGCGCCGCTGAGCGGCGCCCCCGCACCGCTGACCGGCGCCCCGACGGCACCGCCATCGGCGCGTCAGGGGCAGTTGACCCATTCGTCGGTGCCGTCGGCGAACACCTGCCGCTTCCAGATCGGCAGCCGGGCCTTCACCTCGTCCACCAGCCGCTGGCAACTGTCGAAAGCCTGCTTGCGGTGCGCCGCGGTGACCGACGCGACCAGTGCCACGTCCCCGATCCTGAGCACGCCGATCCGATGGCTGACCGCCACCGCGAGCACCGCGGGATCGGCGGCGATCTCGTCCGCGACCTGGCGCAGGATGCCCGCGGCGCTGGGATGCGAGCTGTATTCCAGTTCCACGACCGTCCGGCCGCCGTCGTGATCGCGGACCACCCCGCAGAAGTTGACATCCGCACCGGCCCCGGGATCCCAGGTGGCAGCCGAATGCGCCGCCACGTCCAGCGGCAACTCGCTGACCTCGGCGATCCGGACCTTCATACCCCACCGCCGGGACGGTGGTCGCCGCCGCTCACCTGATCCAGCAGGTGACCC
>DASZEI010000060.1:0-3629 GCA_035940975.1 Jatrophihabitans sp.
GCGGCACCAGGCGACCGTGGATGATCGGAAACCGGCGGGCCAGCAACCGGCGGGCCTCCTCGATGTCGGCTCCGGACAGCAGGGTGGCGACGGCCGGCTGATCCGAGCCTTTCGGGCGCCCGAGGAACGAGCAGGGTGCCACCCGGACGCCGGGGAAGTTGCGCAGCCGGCGAGCCTTGCCCGCCGTCGACCAGGTCCGGAAGTACCCCTGGCCCTGGTCGTCCACCACCAGGTTGACCGGAGTGGCGACGGTGGAGCCGTCGCGCCGCCTGGTGCTCAACAGCACCGTGTCAGCTCGTCGCAGGTGCTCGAACGTCTCCACTACCGGGTCCCCGCGTCCACTACCGGTTGCCCGCACGTGTCCACTATCGGTTGCCTGCGTCCGAGGTAGCCAGGACGCCACCCGCCGAGCTGATCTCGGCCCGGGCCGCCGCGCCGGACTCCTCGGTGACCGGCACCGTGAGGTCAGTCAGCAGCCGTACCGCAAGCCCCGCCGACAGTGCGTCCAACGCACTGGCCCGGACGCAGTGGGACTCGGCGATCCCGCACACGTCGAGTTCGCCGATGCCGGCGGCGGTGAGCACCTCGGCCAGCGTCCGGCCGTCCGGAGCGGTGCCGTCGAATGCCGAATAGGCCGCCTCCTGCAGGCCCTTCTTGATCGTCACGTCGGCCCCCTCCGGTGCCAGCGCGGCGGCCACGGCCGGGTGCAGCTCGGCGTTGGGGGTGCCGGCCAGTCCGTGCGGCGGCCAGCTGTCGACGAAGTCCGGCTGCTCGGAGAAGTGCGGGCCCGGATCGAGATGCCAGTCCTGGCTGGTGATCGTCAGCCGGTACTCGTCCCGGTGTGCCCGCAGGTGCTCGGCGATCCTTTCCGCGACCAGGTCGCCACCGGCCACCGCCAGCTCGCCACCTTCGCAGAAGGTCGGCTGCACGTCGACTACCAGCAGCGCGCGAGAACCGGTCATCGGCTGATCCTTTCTGCCCGGCGAACTCTGCTGGACCTTACGACAGCGGCCCGGGGCGCTTCGACAGCGCCTCAGGACGGCCGGCGCAGCGGTCCGAAGCCCACGATAGGAAAGACCGCGACGGACGCGCGGTACGGATCGGTCGTGGGCTGGCAGGATGGCTGGGTGGACATCGCGGTCGGTCTGGTGGTTCTGGTGGCGGCGGCGACCCTACTGGCCGCGACAGCCCGCCAGTTCAGGGTTTCCGAACCGCTGGTGCTCACCCTGGCCGGGATCGCCGGCTCGTACCTGCCGTTCGTGCCGGACGTGACGCTGACGTCGGACCTGGTGCTGCTCGGGCTGCTGCCACCACTGCTCTACACCACCGCCATCCGCACCTCGCTGGTGGACTTCAAGGCCAACCGACGCTCGATCGGGCTGCTGTCGGTGGGCCTGGTGCTGTTCACCGCCTTCGGGGTGGGGCTGGTCGCCTGGCTGCTGCTGCCGGTGCCGTTCGCGGCAGCCGTCGCGGTCGGCGCGGTGATCGCGCCGCCGGATGCGGTGGCGGCCACCGCGATCGCCCGCCGGGTCGGCATGCCGCGCCGCATCGTCACCATCCTGGAAGGCGAGTCTCTCTTCAACGACGCCACCGCGCTGGTCGTTCTGCGCACCGCCATCGCAGCCTCGGCCGGTTCGGTGAGCGTGCTGCACGTGGTCGGCGACTTCGCGCGGGCGGCGGGCGGCGGGGTGGCGGTCGGCATCGCGGTGGCATGGGGCCTGGGGATGCTGCGCCGCCGGATCACCGACCCGGTACTCGACACCACGGTCTCCTTCCTGGCGCCCTTCCTGGCCTACCTGCCCGCCGAGGAGATCCACGCCAGCGGGGTGATCGCGGTCGTCGTCGCCGGCTTGATCCTGGGCCACCGGGCACCGGTCTGGCAGAGCGCGGCCTCGCGGATCGCCGAGCGCACCAACTGGCGCACCATCGAGTTCCTGCTGGAGAACTCGGTGTTCCTGCTGATCGGGCTGCAGGTGCGGGTGATCGTCGACAACGCCTGGCGCTCGCCGCTGAACCACTGGCACCTGATCGGCTCCTGCCTGGCGATCCTGGCGGCCGCGGTATTGCTGCGCCCGATCTGGGTCTTTCCCGCGACCTACCTGCCGCGCAGGCTCTCCCGCCGGATCCGGGAGGCAGACCCGTCCCCGCCCTGGCGCGACCCCGCGGTGATCTCCTGGGCGGGCATGCGCGGGGTGGTCACGCTTGCCGCGGTGTTCCTGCTGCCGGGTGACATTCCCTACCGGGACGTGCTTGTGCTGGCGGCCCTGGTCGTGGTCGGCGGCACCCTGCTGCTGCAGGGCACCACGCTGCCGTGGCTGGTGCACCGGCTGCACCTGCGCGGACCCAGCCGATCCGAGGACGCGCTGCAGGAAGCGGGTCTCATGCAGCGGGTCACCAATGCCGGACTGCGGGCCCTGGAGGAGCACTCCGACGGCGAGACCCCGGCCGAGGTGACCGAGGGCCTGCGCCAGCGGGTCGGGCATCAGGTGAACGCGGCGTGGGAGCGGCTCGGCCCGGACGAGTCCGATCTGCTGACCCCCAGTGAGCACTACCGGCGGCTGCGGCTGCTGATGTTGCAGGCCGAGCGCGAGGAGCTGCTCGAGGTTCGCGACTCTGGGGCGCTCGACCATGAGGTGCTGCAGGCCGTGATGCGGGTGCTGGACCTGGAGGAGTCGTTGATCGACCGGTTCGACGAGGGCGAGGACGAGTTGCCGCGGGACGAACCGCTGCGCAGCCGGGTCGCCGGGCTGGAGTGCGAGCACCTGGAGTCGGCGCCGCGAACCGCCCGGCCGGACACTCCTGGCCGCTGCCAGGAATGCATCGACGAGGGATTGAGCTGGGTGCACCTGCGGATGTGCCTGGGCTGTGGGCACGTCGCCTGCTGCGATTCCTCCGACGGCAAGCACGCCGACAAGCACTTCGCCAGCACCAGTCACCCGGTGATGCGCAGCGTCGAGGCCGGCGAGGCGTGGCGCTGGTGCTACGTCGATTCGCGGCTCGGCTGAGCCGGGCTCAACTGCTGCGGTTGGCCTCGAAGTAGGCGGCCAGTGCCTCTTCCACCACGGTGACCCGGTTGGTGGGCACGCCCCGGCGGGCGCTCAGGATGACCGACACCCGGTCGAGCTGGCGGTACAGGTCGGCGCTGATGCGCAGGTTCAACTGCTCCGTCGCCGGCTTCTGGCCGCCGACCGGCACGCTCGCCGGGGCACCGGAGAACACCGCGCTGCCGCTGGCGCCCCTGCCGTTGGAAGTGCCGCCGTTGGAGGTGCCGCCGTTGGAGGTGCCGCCGTTGGAGGTGTCGCCGTTCTGGGTAGCTGCCGGGTAATTTTCAGCAGTGCTCACAGAGTAATTCTCCATCGATCGAGACCCGGCGAACAGTTGTGGCCGCCGGATGTGCTGCTGGCGCTACTGGCCAGAGCGGTGTATTAGATCTTGCTGAGGCCGGGCTTGGGCATCAGGCCGTGCAGCGTGGGCACGCCCCGGACGTTGACCATGGACGGCTGGGCACGCCCCTCGGCTACAAGTTGCTTGGCGTGCACGGCAATCAGATCTGAGCTGACTCCGAACCGGCGGGCCAGGTCGCCGAAGGTGGCCGGCCTTCCAGAGGCATTCATGCCCTGTAGAACGGT
>DASZEI010000061.1:0-3744 GCA_035940975.1 Jatrophihabitans sp.
GGGATCGTCTCCAGCCGGCACAGCTGGCCCGACGTCGAGGACCTGGCAAGCGACCTGATCGCCGAGCACAACGTCGGCAAGGGCAACTTCGACCATGCCGAGTTCGTCAAGATGCGCAACCGGGAATGGGAGGCCTGCCCCGGCCTGGAGTTGACTGTGTTCGGCGCCACCTCGGGCACCGTCACCGGCTTGATGACGGCGCTGCTGTGGCAGGACCAGCTGGAGGTCTACGAGATCGGCCTGCGGGGCGAGCACGGCCCACAGCGGTTTGCCGCCTATCTCGACCTGGTCTTCCACCAGCCGATCCGGTTGGCCCAGGCGCGCGGATTGCGCACCATCCGGCTCGGCCCGATGGCCGAGCGGGTCAAAGCCGGCCGCGGTGCGGTGTTTTCCGAGCTCTACGGCGGCGTGCTGAGCCTGCCGGACACCAAGGGACTGGCCGCGGGTAGGCATCCAGCGATTTCGCAGACAACGTAAGGGAGGACGCCGATGACCCCGACAGATGTCACCGAGCTCATGCGGGAGCTGCTCGGGACGGACGAGATCGCGGTGGACGACAACTTCTTCGACATGGGCGGCAGCTCGGTCATGGCGCTGCGGCTGCTTCTGGAGATGGACAAGCGCTACGGCGTCACGCTGTCGCTGCTCGACGTGATGCACAATCCCACGCCGCAAGGCCTGGCTCGGCGGCTGTCAGACGTCCGATCCGAGGCCTCGGGTGCGCCACAGCCGGGCGGTCCGGCATGACCACGATCTATGACGCCATCGCCGCGCAGGCACAGCGCACCCCGGACGCGGTCGCGATCCGTGGCGAGACCGACCAGTCCTACCGCGCCCTGATCGAGCAGGCTGCCGAACTCGCCTGCCGGATCGCCGCCGGCGCCGAACCGGCCCGGGTGGTGGCGATGGAGGTGGCCCGACCCAGCCTGGCCATCGTGGTCATCCTGGCGGCGGCTCGGTGCGGCTGCCCGGTCCTGCCGCTCAATGCCGAGAGCCCGGCGATGCACCGGGAATTCGTACTGGCAGACGCCAGGCCGGCCCTACTGATTCGTGGCCTGGCGGACGGCACGTTCGAGGTCGACAAGCTCGGCGGCGGCGAGGTGGACGAGCAAGCCGGGGGCACCGATCCGGCATCGCCCGGCGATGATCTGACAGCCGCTGCCTACGTGATCTACACCTCGGGCTCCACCGGCCGTCCCAAGGGAGTGATCGTCGGCCATGACGCGCTGCTGAGCCGGATGGCGGCGGTGACCGAGTTCCCCGGCTTCGGCCCGCGGGACTCGACGATCGCCATGACCGCGCCGTCGTTCGACATCTCGCTCACCGAGCTGCTGCTACCCCTCACGCTGGGCGGCTCGGTGGTCGCCGCGCCGGCCGGCGCGGCCGTCGACCCGGCGATCTTCACCAAGGCGGTCAGCACCTACCGGCCCACCGTGATCCAGGCGACGCCCAGCTTCTTCCGGCTGGCGCTGGCCTGGGGTTGGACCGGCACGTCGGGCTGCCGGCTGTGGTGCGGCGGCGAGCCGATGACCGCCCTCCTCGCCGAGAAGCTGGTCGCGGGCAACGACGAGGTGTGGAACATGTACGGGCCGACCGAGGCGACCATCTGGGCGACCGCCGGACGGGTGGTGCCCGGCGCCCCGATCTCGCTCGGCGAGCCGGTGCCCGGCTGCCGGCTGTGCCTGGCGGGTCCGGACGGCGAACCGGTGACCGAGCCGGAGTGCGCCGGTGAGATCCTGCTGTACGGGGACGGTCTGGCCCTGGGCTACCTCAACCGCCCGGAGTTGACCGCCGAGCGTTTCCGCACCTGCCCCACCCCGGACGGGCCGCAGCGTTGCTACCGGACCGGGGACATGGCCCAGTACCGCCGGGACGGAACCCTGCAATTCCTCGGACGCACCGACGGCCAGGTGAAGCTGCGGGGACATCGCATCGAGCTGTCGGAGCTGGAGGCGGTGGCCGAGGAGCAACCCGGTGTGCTGCAGGCCGGCGCGGTGGTGCGCCACGCCGATGATCCCGAACTGGCTCACATCGCCCTGTTCCTGGTGACCGACGGCCAACTGAGCGCGCGCGACGTCCGGCGCTGGCTGGCGGCCCGGCTTCCGCAGGGGATGCGACCCAGCCATATCGCGTTCGAGACCTCGCTGCCGCGCACGACCGCCGGAAAGCTGGACCGGCGCCAGCTTGCCGGCGACGGCTAGACCGGGCCGGGCGGGGCGGCGGCGCGCTCAGACCAGGCCGCCGAAGAATCCCCTGATGTCGGCGACCAGCAGGTCCGGCGACTGGTGGGCCGCGAAGTGCCCGGGTCGGTCATAGCAGTTCCACGAGACGATGTTGCGGTGGTCGCGCTCGGCGAAGCGGTGCATCGAGGTGAAGTCGTCGCTGAATTGGGCCAGGCCGAGCGGCACCCGGGTCGGCTCGACCGGCTGCGGTACGTGCCGGTTCTCGTAGTACAGCCGCAGGCTGGAGGACACCGTCTCGGTCAGCCAGGCCATCGTGACATCGGTGAGGATCAGGTCGCGGTCCACCTCGTCGCGATAGATCTGGCTGTACCACGCGAGCAGTCCGACCGGGGAGTCGGCCAGCGCGTGCGCCAGCGTCTGGGGTTGCTGGGAGTGCAGCTCGTCATAGGCCCCGAGGTTCTCGCGGAACCAGTTCCTGATGTCCAGGGCGGCCTGATCTGCTTCGGACAGACCGTCTAGTTCGCCCTCGTCGCCGCGCGGCATCGACCAGATCTGGGTGACGTGCACGCCGATCAGGGGCTCCGGGTAGCCGCGGGCGAGCTCGACCGAGACCAGCGACCCGGCATCGTTTCCGCCTGCCCCGTACCGGTGGTAGCCCAGCCGTCGCATCAACTGCGCCCATGCTCCCGCTATCCGGCCGGCATCCCAGCCGGGCTGGCGGGTGGGACCGGAGAAGCCGAAGCCCGGCAACGACGCCAGCACCAGGTCGAAGGCCGGCGAGGTGGCGTCCCCGTGCTCGCGCGGACTGGTCAACGGGCCGATGATGTCGAGGAAATCGACCACCGAACCCGGCCAGCCGTGCGTCAGGATGACGGGTATCGCATCCGGCTCGGCCGAGCGCACGTGCAGGAAGTGCACGTCCTGGCCGTCGATCGTGGTGATGAACTGCGGATAGGAGTTGATCCGGGCCTCCCAGCCGCGCCAGTCGTAGCCGTCGCACCAGTAGGCCACCAGATCCTTCAGGTAGTCCACGGGCACGCCGTAGTCCCAGCCGAGGCCGGGAAGCTCCTGCGCCCACCTGGTGCGCCGCAGCCGCTCGTGCAGCTCCGTCAGGTCCTGCTCAGGGATCTCGATCCGGAATGGTCTGATGGCTGCATCCACATCGGGCATGACGGAAATCCTTGCCAGTCCACTGAGCGGCCATGACTCCCGCGCTGCTCACTCGCTCAGCGACGGCTGGCCGGCGGCTTCGGGCTGCAACTCCTCGGCCGGCAGGCCGCCGTCAGGCTCGAGCACCCGCGGCACGAAGGCCACCACACCGGTGGCGACCGCGATCAGGCCTCCGACGATCAGGGTCGTCCGGGCGCCGAACCAGTCCGAGCCGAGGCCACCGAGGAAGAATCCGACCGGCCCCATCGCGATCCCCAGCAGCAGGTCCAGCGACATCACCCGGCCCAGCAGTTCGGACGGGATCCGTTCCTGCAGCGCGGAAAACCACACGATGTTGGCGTAGGTGACGCCGGCCCACATCGAGGCGGAGAACACGATCGCCAGCCAGAGC
>DASZEI010000062.1:0-18248 GCA_035940975.1 Jatrophihabitans sp.
GTGGCGCCATCGGTGTGCATTATGTGGGTCGTCCTGACGTGTCGGTGTCGGGTGACCGACCCCCCGGCCGCACCTCGGACCCCTGCGGGTCTTGGCACTCTGGTCACTTTGGTCACATCTGTTACGACGGCACCGTAACTAGCGGTAGTAAGGCGATTGCCTTGCGTTCTCGAATTGTTACCTTTGTGAACCGTGTCGCTGACCGGTGAACAGGCCCGGGTGGGGCTGGTTCGCCGACCGCTCGCGGAACAGCCGGTTGCGGTGCGTCAGCAGAACCCATCGTCCGGACGGCGGCGGGCGTTAGTGGTCAGCGGGAACCGGGTCAGGCCTTCTCACCGGTTCAGAACCGGCTCAGAACCGGCTCAGAACCGGTTCAGGCCTCGAGCCGGTGGTCGGCGAACCGCTCGCGCAGCGTCTTCTTGGAGAACTTGCCGACGCTGGTCTTGGGAATCTCGTCGAGAAAGACGATGTCGTCCGGCAGGCCCCACTTGTCCACCCGCTCGGCCAGGAAGCCCTGCAGCTCGGCCTTGTCCAGCGTCTGGTCGGACTTGAGCACCACGCAGGCCAGCGGCCGCTCCATCCAGCGCGGGTGCGCAACGGCGATGACGGCTGCCTCGGCGACCGCTGGGTGGGCCATGATCTGGTTCTCCAGCTCAACCGAGGAGATCCACTCGCCGCCGGACTTGATCAGGTCCTTGGTCCGGTCGACCAGCCGCAGGTAGCCCAATTCCGAGATCGCCGCGACATCACCGGTGCGCAGCCAGCCGTCGGAGGAGAACTGCTCGCCGGGCTCGGAGGTGCGGTAGTACTGCCGGGCGATCCACGGGCCCCGGGTTTCCAGCTCACCGGTGGCCTCGTCGTCCCACGGCAGCTCCTCGCGGGTCTCGGCGTCCACGATCCGCATCTCGACGCCGGTCGGTGGCAGCCCGGCAGTGGTGCGGATGTCGGCCTTCTGCTCCTCGGGCAGGTCGGCGTGCTCGGCCCGCAGCGTGCACACCGTGCCCAGCGGCGACAGCTCGGTCATGCCCCAGGCCTGCGTGATCGGCAGTCCGATCGCCGCCCGCCAGCCTTCGGACAGCGCCTTGGGCACCGCCGAGCCGCCGCAGATCACGCTGCGCAGGGCCGACAGGTCACGGCCTTGCAGCAGCGGCAGCATGCCCATCCAGATCGTCGGCACGCCCGCGGTGATGGTGACCCGTTCCGACTCGAGCAGGTCCAGCAGCGCGGCCGGCGTCATGCCGGGGCCGGGCAGCACCAGGCTGGCGCCGGCCATCACGCCGGCGTAGGGCAGCCCCCAGGCCATCGCGTGGAACATCGGCACCACCGGCATCGCGATGTCGGCGTCGTTGATGGAGAACGTGCTGGGCACCTGGGTGATCAGCGAGTGCAGGTAGGTGGAGCGGTGCGAGTAGAGCACGCCCTTGGGATTGCCGGTGGTGCCGGTGGTGTAGCAGAGCGCCGCGGCGGTCTGCTCGTCGGTGACCATGCCGGCGTAGTCGAACTCCTCGCCCACCACGTCCTGCCAGAGCACCACCCGGGAGTCGTCGGGCAGCGGGTTGGGTGCGCCGTCGTCGAAGACCACCACGTGCCGGACGGTGCCCAGCTTGGGCAGGTACTGCCCGAACAGCGGCAGCAGCGACCGGTCGACGAAGACGATCTCGTCCTCGGCATGCTCGACTGTGTAGACGAGCTGGTCGGGAAAGAGCCGGATGTTGAGGGTGTGCAGCACCCGCCCGGTGCCCGGCACCCCGAAATACAGGGCCACGTGGTTGGCGGTGTTCCAGCCGAACGAGCCGACCCGGCCGTCGGCGGAGATACCCAGCCGGTCGAGGATGCCGGCCACCTGCCGCGACCGGGTCGCCAGCTCGGTGAAGCTGATCCGTTCC
The DNA here is from genome assembly GCA_035940975.1 of Jatrophihabitans sp. Taxonomy (GTDB): domain Bacteria; phylum Actinomycetota; class Actinomycetes; order Mycobacteriales; family Jatrophihabitantaceae; genus Jatrophihabitans_A. Next base: position 1,887 of record DASZEI010000062.1, read on the forward strand.
TGGCCCTGCGCCAGCTGGGTGGTGATGCTCCGGTTGCCGTACATTCGCTCGCCCCGGCGCAGGATGTACTCGATGGTCAGGGGAAAGTCCTGCATCAACCCAAGCATTCGCCGATCCTGCTGCACCTCGGCGTTTGAGGCAACCGTGCCCTTGTCCAGGATGGAGCCGGCCAGTGCCGGCGTCCTGCCCCGAGCGCGCTCATATGCTGTCGGGCCGGTCACTCGGCGCGCCGGATCTGGAACACCTGGGTGCTGATGCGTTCGGCGCTGAGGAACCCGGCGGCCGAGCGGCGCCAGTGCACCAGGGCCGGGTCGGTGCTGGCGTCCAGATCCCGGGCACCGGCCAGGTAGGACTCCAGCGAGTGCTTGCCGATCAGCGAGTCATTCCCGTGGGCGGTCCGCACGGTGATCCAGTTGCCCCGGCGCGGGTTGTCCGCCCCGTCCAGCTCGGGCACCACGTCGCCCTGGTTCTGCAGTGACAGCACCGAGACCGAGCGGGGCACCCGCGCCAGCCCGACCGGCGAGCCGGTGGTCACCAGGTGGGTCACCATGAACCCCGAGCCCGCCTGCAGCTGCCCGGCCAGCCGGGCCGCGATCAAGCCGCCCTGGCTGTGGCCCACCAGCATGATCGGCTCGTCCGGTGTGACGCCGGCCTGGCGCAGTGCCTGCAGGACGCCGCGTTCGTAGACCGAGGACCGGTTGGCCAGCGCGCGCAGGTTGGTGCCGAAGTCGCTCACCTGCGGGGTACGGCGCCGGGGATCGAGGTTCCACACCGTGGTGCCGGTGATGTCGACGATCACCCGGCGCCCGGCCGGGCCGTCCAGGATCCGGACGTCGACCGCGCCGCCGCCGTCGTCGTGCGCATCGCGCAGGGCCAGCCCGCGGATCAGGTCGGCGGCGCTGCGGGGCGGCCCGTTCCGGTCCCCGGTCGGCAGCGCGGGCCGGGCGCTCACCTCAGCGGTGCCGTCCCGGAACGCACCGGCCAGCAGCCCGGCCAGCCCGGCGCTCGCGTTCGGCAGCAGCCCGCCGGTCCCGGGAGCGATCAGCGGCCGCACCGCCAGGTCGGCAAGGTTCGGGTCCGCGGTGAGCCGCGCCTGCAGCCCGCCGCCGACCGGCAGCCCACCGCCCATCGGCAGCCCGCTACCCATCGGCAGCCCGCCGGATGGCGCGGCCCTGCCGGTCAGCGGAGCGAGCGCCAGCGGCAACCGGTAGCCGGCTGCCAGCACGGGCGCCAGCCGACGGTCGAGCTCGTCGGCCGCCCGGTAGCAGCCGGCGGCCAGCCGCAGCCCGGCCGCGATCGACTGGCAGCCGGCCAGGGCGCCGGCGGCCCCGGCCGTCGCCACCCCGACCAGCGCCAGGATCTGGGCGGCGCCGGCCGGATCGAGCACGGCGGCGCTGATCATCGCCGGATCCGCCAGGCACTGCGCCAGGACCCGCAGCGCCCCGGCGACGGAGCCGGCGGCCCCGTCCAGCACCGCGGCGAACGTGGCGAGCTGCTCGACGTCGGCAGCGATCGAGTCGCTGCCACCCCGGACGGTGACCGCACCGCTCACGGCAGCCGCACCGCTCACGGCAGCCGCACCGCCCGCTCGACGGCGTCCAGGGCGGTGTGGGCGACCCGACCCATCGCGGCGGCCCGGTCGGTGGCCCGCTGTCGATGCGCGCGCACCGCTGCCGACAGCTCGGCCAGCCGCATGCCGGACTGGCCCAGCTGGCCGAGCAGCTCGTGCAGGACCGCCTGGAAGGCCCGAGCACCGGCGGAGTGCCACGGCAGGTCGGCGGCCCTGGACCGCAGTGCCGGGCACAGCCCGCCCAGCTCGCCGGCAACACCGGCCAGCTCGCGGCTGAGGTGCTCGAGTCGATGGAGTTCCAGCAGCTGGAACGGTGCGGGAAGATACATGGCACGACAGTGCCGCGAGCGGGTCCGCCGGCGAGCCGGCGGCGAGGATCTGTGGAGCGGCGGCGCTAGTGTGGACGGCCCCTGACCGGTGGTCCCCCGCACTGTTCGACACGGCCGCTCGGGGCCTTCTTGTCCGGCCGGCGTGGTTCAATAGACAAGCGAATGACAACGATGCAATTAACGCACGTCACGATCGGAGGCCGCATGGAACCCGCGCCCGCCGCCCACGACGCCGCCGCGGCAGGCGGCGACTACCAGGCTGCTGCCGAGGGCTCGGCTGCCGGTGACAGCGGTGGCCTCAACCGCCGCGACCGCGAGATCCTGGCCTTCGAACGGCAGTGGTGGAAGTACGCGGGCGCGAAGGAGCAGGCGATCCGCGAGTTGTTCGACATGTCGTCGACGAGGTACTATCAGGTGCTCAACGGCCTGATCGACACCCCTGAGGCGCTGGCCGCCGACCCGATGCTGGTGAAGCGGCTCCGCCGGCTGCGCGCCAGCCGGCAGCGACAGCGGTCCGCGCGTCGTCTGGGAATCGAAGTTTGATCTAGTCTTTACATCCGTGGCCCATACCGCTCCTCCCGTCGCGATCCGTCGACCCGCCGAGCGGTTACTGGGAGCCCTGCTGTTACTCGCCGGTATGTCGCTGGCCTTCATCGCCTACTCCGCGCTCCACCAGCCCGAGGGGCGGCAGGCAGGCCTGCTGCGACCGCTGGCCACCCCGCCGTCCTTGGCCGCCGGCCCGGCGCTGGCCGGCGGATCCCGGCCGGCCACCAGTGACGCTGGCCAGCCGAGCCAGCGCCCGACCGGCGCCGGTACGACCCCGGCCACGCCCGGCAGCCCGGCCGGCACGCCGCTGGTCGTGCTGGACAACACCGGCCGGGCCGAGCTCGCGCGCGCCGCGACGGAGCACTTCGAGCAGGGCGGCTGGACGGTCACCGAGACCAGCACCTTCGACGGCGACATCCTCTCCACCGCCGCCTACTACGACCCGGCCACCCCCGGTGCCCAAGCCGCCGCCCAGGCCCTGCAGGCACAGTTCCCCGAGATCCGGCGGGTTCGGCCCAAGTTCGACGGGCTGGGCCCGGGGGCGATCGTCGTCGTCCTGACCTATGACTACAGTCAAGGGCAGACAACTTCATAGTTCCGCTCATCCAGAGGGGCAGAGGGACCGGCCCGTTGAAGCCCCGGCAACCACCACTACGACTCGCACGCCGTGTAGGACGCTGCGCCCAGCCCAGCTGAGGCCGCATGCGCGTGCCGAGAGTCCGTACGGAAGGTGCCAACTCCGGCCTGGCCACGCATCAGGTGCGTGTGCCGGGGAAGATGAGGAGAAAGGGCCTCGCACATGACCGCAACCATCAACCGTCTTCAGCCACCGGCCTCGCCGGCTTCAGGGCTGCTCTGTCGCAACTGCGGCGCCGGCTACCCGCTCGGCGCGCAGCACGCCTGCTTCGAATGCTTCGGCCCGCTGGAGGTCGGCTATGACGCCGGCCGGCTCGGCTCGGTCACCCGGCAGGGCATCGAAGCCGGCCCGCACTCGCTGTGGCGCTACGCCGGATTGCTGCCGGCCGGGCAGGATCCGGCCACCCGGGTCGACTCCGGCACCGGCATGACGCCGCTGATCCGGGCCGACCGGCTCGCCGACCGGCTCGGCTTCAGCGCGCCGCTGTGGGTGAAGGACGATTCGGCCAACCCAACCCACTCGTTCAAGGACCGGGTGGTCTCGGTGGCCATCACCGCCGCTCGCGAGCTGGGCTTCCGCCGGATAGCCTGCGCCTCCACCGGTAACCTCGCCAACTCCGTCGCCGCGCACGCGGCCCGGATCGGCATGGAGTCCATCGTGTTCGTGCCCGCGGACCTGGAGCCGGCCAAGATCACCCAGACCGCCGTCTACGGCGGCACCCTGGTCGCCGTCGAGGGCTCCTACGACGACGTCAACCGGCTGTGCAGCGAGCTGGCCGAGACCGAGGAGTTCGAAGAGACCGCGTTCGTCAACGTCAACGTCCGGCCCTACTACGCCGAGGGCTCCAAGACGCTGGGCTACGAGGTCGCCGAGCAGCTCGGCTGGCGGCTGCCGCAGCAGGTGGTGGCGCCGATGGCGTCGGGCTCGCTGCTGACCAAGGTGCACAAGGCCTTCGGAGAACTGACGAGCATCGGGCTGGTCCAGCCGCTGGACTACCGGGTCTACGGGGCGCAGTCCTCCGGTTGCTCGCCGATCGCGCAGGCCTTCGAATCCGGCAGCGACACCGTGCTGCCGGTGCGCCCGACCGGGATCGCCAAGTCGCTCAACATCGGCAACCCGGCCGACGGCCCGTACGCCCTGGACGCGGTGCGCGGCACCCACGGCGCGATGGCGCACGTCGGCGACGACGAGATCCGGGCCGGCATCGAGCTGCTGGCCCGGACCACCGGGGTGTTCGCCGAAACCGCCGGCGGGGTCACCACCGCCGTCTGCAAGAAGCTGGTCGAGACCGGCCGGCTCGACCCCAGCCGCGAGACGGTGCTCTACAACACCGGCGACGGCCTCAAGACCCTGGACGCGGTGGCCGGCCGGCTGGCCCCTACCGCGGTGATCGCTCCGACGCTGAAGGGCATGCGGGCCGCCGGCCTGCTCTGATTCGTACTCCGCCGTAATCACCCGGTAACGGCAGGTAGTTTACTGGCAGTAAATGCGCCGATCCGGTGGCGGGGGACCTCGCCAGCCGGTAACTTGCCGCTTGGTCGAGTGACGGGCGTTTCGCCAACGAAGGACCACGGCGGCTGTGGTGATCAGCCAGCGTGTGCACTGAGCTGCCGGGACCGTGGAACAAAGACCCCGGCGTCATCAGGTGTGACGGCCCGGTCGGAAGCCAGCAAGGAGTGCAGCGTGGCACAGGGCACCGTGAAGTGGTTCAACAACGAGAAGGGCTACGGCTTCATCGCCGTAGACGGCGGCCAGGACGTCTTCGTCCACTACAGCGCCATCCAGAGTGACGGTTACCGGTCACTGGAAGAGGGCCAGCGAGTGCAGTTCGAGGTTGCGCAGGGTCCCAAGGGGCCGCAGGCCGACGCCGTGCAAGTGGTTCCGACCGGCGGCTGAACCAGCGGGAGCCGCGGCTCGTTCTGCCCGAAGGGGCAACTATCGGGACGAGCCGCGGTTTTGGCGTGCCGGCGGGCGCTAGTCGGGCCGGTCGAAGCTCAGGCCGGTATGGCAGCCGAGGAAGGCCAGCAGGTCGGTGCGCTCGGCGATCAGCGTTGAACGGGATTTGCCTTGGCCGTGCCCGGCGCTGGACTGCACCCGCAGGTAGGCGACCGCGTCCGGTGGGCTGACGGCCTGCAGCCGGGCGGCGAACTTGAAGCTGTGCGCCGGCACGACGCGGTCGTCGTGATCGGCGGTCGTCACCAGGGTCGCCGGGTACCGCACGCCCGGCCGTAGCCGGTGATAGGGCGAGTAGGCGTAGAGAACGTCGAACTCCGCCCGGCTCCGGCTGGCGATCCCATAGTCCGGGGCCCAGAACCAGCCGATGGTGAACCGCTCGTAGCGCAGCATGTCCATCACCCCGACCTGCGGGACGGCCGCCGCGAACAGTTCCGGCCGCTGGGTCATCAGCGCGCCCACCAGCAGGCCGCCGTTGGAGCCGCCGTTGACGGCCAGCCGGTCCGGCGCCGTCCAGCCGGTGGCGATCAGGTGCTCCGCGGTGGCGATCGCGTCGTCGAAGACGTTCTGCTTGCGGGCCAGTCGGCCGCCATCGTGCCAGTCGGCGCCGTACTCGCCGCCGCCGCGCAGGATCGCCACCACCCACACCCCGCCAGCCTCGGCGAAGGTCGCGATGCTGGGGGAGAAGTCCGGCGTGACGCTGACGTTGAAGCCGCCGTAGCCGTACAGCGTGCACGGGTGCGGCCCGTTGGCCGCCGTGACGTCGGCACGGTGCACCACGAAGGCCGGCAGTACCGTCCCGTCGCCGCTGGTGATCCAGATCTGGTCGGTGACGACGTTCGGCGGCCGGATGCCGGTGGCGGCGTCGAAGACCACCGAGGTGGTTGCGGTGGCCAGGTCGTGCGCCAGGATCCGGGGCGGCGCCTGGTAGGAGGAGAACTTCAGGTGTACCAGCGAGGATTTGGTGCTGCCGGTCAGCTCGCTGACGCTGCCCAGGCCCGGCAGGTCGATGCCGCCGGTCTGGTTGCCGGCCAGGTCGTGCACCGTGATGACCGACCGCGCGTCCGCCAGCCAGCTCACGACCAGCGCGTCCCCCGCCGCGACGGCACCGAGCAGCAGGTCATCCCGCTCGGCGACCAGGGTGCTGAACTCACCGGACTGCGGGTCCAGCAGCACCAGCCGGCCGCGCGAGGCCCCGGAGTCGGTGCGCATGATCAGCCCGGCAGGGACCGCGGTGACGAACTCCCACTCGATGGACGCCGGCTCGGTGAGCCGGCGAAGCTCGCTGCCGGGCTGGCTGAGGTCCCGGGCCCAGACCGAGCGGGTGTCGGCGGCGGAGTCGTCGACGACCATGACCAGCCAGCGCCCCTCGTCGTCGATCCAGGGTCGCAACAGGGCGTTCGGCTGCTCGGGCAGCGCGAAGATCAGCTCGTCCTGCTCCTGTGCCGTGGCGATCCGGTGCAGCATCAGCTGCGGGGCACCGGCGCTGGCGGAGTAGATGTCGTCCGGGTCAGTCGGCGGGGACAGCGCGTAGATGAACCCGCTGGAGTCGCCCAGCCACACCGGTGCGATGAACTTGGCCCACCGGACGTCGTCTGCCAGGTCGGCGCCCGTCTCCAGTGAGCGCACCCGCCACCGTAACCAGTCGCTGCCGGACTCCTGATAGGACCAGGCGACCAGCTCGCCGCTGTGGTCGGCCACCGCGACGGCGATCGAGGTGCTGCCGTCGGCCGCCACCGGGTTCGGGTCCAGCAGCACCCTGCCCTCGCCCATCGGCTCATCGGCCACCCGCAGCACGGCCTGCTGCTGGACGCCGTCATGGGTCAGCCGGAACCACCGGCCGCCGCGCAGCTCTGGTGCGGTCGAGCTGGGCAACGAGGAGAGTTCGCCCAGCCGGGCCGCGAGCGTGGCGCGGCCGGGCAGGCTCTGCAGGTACCGCTCGGCGGCCTCGGCCTGCGCCTGGGCCCAGGCCGCGACCTCGGCCCTGGTCTGGTCCTCCAGCCAGCGGTAGGGATCTTCCACCGCCGTACCGTGGAAGTCGTCGACCTGCTCGACCGTGCGGGTGTCCGGGAAGCTCATGCCCGCACGGTATGCGGTGGGGGTGACAGGAGGGCGCGCCGGGTGCCGGAAGCGACCGTCCGCACCTTGCACTCGAAGGGTCCGAGTGCTAAACCTGACTTAGCACTCGGGTACTGTGAGTGCTAAGCCGATCGTGATGAGGCGCTCTCCGATACGGGCGCCGGCCGTCGCGGGCATCTCAGGTCGGTCGATGGCTGGTCAGTGCTGGGTCAGCACAAGACAAGTAAAGGACGACACGAATGGCTAAGTTGATCGCGTTCAACGAGGAGGCCCGTCGCGGCCTGGAGCGCGGCATGAACATCCTTGCCGACGCAGTCAAGGTGACGCTGGGCCCGCGGGGCCGCAACGTCGTGTTGGAGAAGAAGTGGGGCGCCCCCACCATCACCAACGACGGTGTCTCGATCGCCAAGGAGATCGAGCTGGAAGACCCGTACGAGAAGATCGGCGCCGAGCTCGTCAAGGAGGTCGCCAAGAAGACCGACGACGTGGCCGGCGACGGAACCACCACCGCCACCGTGCTCGCCCAGGCGCTGGTCCGCGAGGGCCTGCGCAACGTGGCGGCCGGTGCCAACCCGATGAGCCTCAAGCGTGGCATCGAGGCCGCGGTCGCCGCGGTCACCGAGCACCTGCTCAACATTGCCAAGCCGGTCGAGACCAAGGAGCAGATCGCCGCTACCGCCTCGATCTCGGCTGGTGACACCACCGTCGGCGAGCTGATCGCCGAGGCGATGGACAAGGTCGGCAAGGAAGGCGTCATCACCGTCGAGGAGAGCAACACCTTCGGCCTCGAGCTTGAGCTCACCGAGGGTATGCGCTTCGACAAGGGCTACATCAGCGCCTACTTCGTCACCGACACCGAGCGGATGGAAGCTCAGCTCGACGACCCCTACATCCTGATCGTCGAGTCCAAGATCTCCAACGTCAAGGACCTGCTGCCGCTGCTGGAGAAGGTCATGCAGTCCGGCAAGCCGCTGGCGATCATCGCCGAGGACGTCGACGGCGAGGCGCTGTCCACCCTGGTCGTCAACAAGATCCGGGGCACCTTCAAGTCCGTCGCCGTCAAGGCTCCGGGCTTCGGCGACCGCCGCAAGGCCATGCTGCAGGACATCGCGATCCTGACCGGTGGCCAGGTCATCTCCGAGACGGTCGGCCTCAAGCTGGAGACCGCCGGCCTGGAGCTGCTGGGTCGGGCCCGCAAGGTCACCATCTCCAAGGACGAGACCACCATCGTCGAGGGTGCCGGTGACGCCGACCAGATCCAGGGCCGGGTCAACCAGATCCGCGCCGAGATCGAGCACTCGGACTCCGACTACGACCGCGAGAAGCTGCAGGAGCGGCTGGCCAAGCTGGCCGGCGGCGTGGCGGTCATCAAGGTCGGTGCCGCGACCGAGGTCGAGCTCAAGGAGCGCAAGCACCGCATCGAGGACGCCGTTCGCAACGCGAAGGCCGCTGTCGAGGAGGGCATCCTGGCCGGTGGTGGCGTCGCGCTGCTGCAGGCCGCGACGACCGCGTTCGAGAAGCTCGAACTGACCGGCGACGAGGCCACCGGTGCCAACATCGTCCGGGTGGCGCTGTCGGCTCCGCTGAAGCAGATCGCCATCAACGCCGGCCTCGAGGGCGGCGTGGTGGCCGAGAAGGTTGCGGGCCTGCCGCAGGGTCACGGCCTGAACGCCCAGACCGGCGAGTACGGCGACATGCTGGCTGCCGGGGTGCCGGACCCGGCGAAGGTGGTGCGCTCCGCTCTGCAGAACGCCGCCTCCATCGCCGCGCTGTTCCTGACCACCGAGGCAGTGGTGGCCGACAAGCCGGAGAAGGCGTCGGCTGGGGCCGGCGGCGCTCCGGACATGGGCGGCATGGACTTCTAGTAGGTCCAGGCACGACCTGTTCACCAGTACCACCCCGGATGGGCGGTCCCGCTACGGCGGGGCCGCCCATCCGTCGTGTGCGCCGCATGTGCCGTCGGCCCCGCCGCCGGCAGCGGCCGGGCTGCGGCGCGGTGCGCACTACGGCGGTGGTCGCGGGCGGGATTACCTCGGTAGAAATTGGAAAGTCCGCTCCAAGTGTTGGGTAACCGCCGTGGTTGCCGCCGGTGGACTCGGAGGTAGCACCGATGAAATACGTATTGACCTATGAGAGCGTGCCGGACTTCGGGCCGCTGGCAGACGAGCACTTTCCAGCGCACCTGGAGTACCTGAAGGGCTTCCACCAGCGTGGCGTGCTGCTGCTGATGGGCCCGTTGCAAGAGCCGTTCAACGGCGACGCGCTGGGCGTTTTCAGCACCCAGGAGGCGGCCGAGGAGTTCGTGGCCAGCGATCCGTTCGTGGTGAACGGGGTGGTCCAGACCTACAAGATCCGGGCCTGGCAGGAAGCCCTGATGCCCGAGTCCGAGCCGGCCGGCTGATCGTCGGACCCGGCCGGGTCGGACGCGACCAGGCCGGGTGGGACGCGACCAGGCCGGTGGGACGCGACCAGGCCTGGTCGGACGCGACCAGGCCGGTCAGACCGCGATCGGCGCCTTGATGGCCGGATGCGGGTCGTAGCCCTCGAGTTCGACGTCGGCTATCTCGAACTCGTCGATCTGCCGGCGTGCCGGATTGAGCCGCAGCCTCGGCAACTGCCGGGGCTCGCGGCTCAACTGCAGTTCGGCCTGCTCGACGTGGTTGAGGTAGAGGTGGGCATCGCCCAGGGTGTGCACGAACTCGCCGGGCTCGAGCTCGCACACCTGGGCGATCAGGTGGGTCAGCAGGGCGTAGGAGGCGATGTTGAACGGCACGCCGAGGAAGACGTCGGCCGAGCGCTGGTAGAGCTGGCAGGACAGCCGGCCGTCGCCGACGTAGAACTGGAACATCGTGTGGCACGGCGGCAGTGCCATCCGGTCCACCTCGGCGACGTTCCAGGCGCTGACGATGTGCCGCCGGGAGTCGGGGAAGGTCCGGATCGAGTGGATCACGTTGGCGATCTGGTCGATCCGGCGACCGTCCGGTGCCGGCCAGGACCGCCACTGGTGCCCGTAGACCGGACCTAGCTCGCCATCGGCGTCGGCCCACTCGTTCCAGATGCTGATGCCCTGCTGCTGCAACCAGCGGACGTTGGTGGAACCCTGCAGGAACCAGATCAGCTCGCCGACCACCGACTTCAGGTGCAGCTTCTTGGTGGTCACCGCCGGAAAGCCGTCGGCGAGGTCGAAGCGCATCTGGTGCCCGAAGACGCTCAGCGTGCCGGTGCCGGTGCGGTCGCCCTTGCGCACGCCCTTGTGCAGGACGGTGTCGAGGAGGTCCAGGTACTGCCGCACGTCGGCAACGCTAGCAGCGCCGGGCCGGACCCGGTGGGAGTGCCGGGCCGCGTAATCGGCGATGATGCCGCTATGAAATTGCGGGTCGAGACCACATCGCCGGCCACCGTCGAGCAGACCTTCGCCAGCCGGGTCGAGCGGGGCGTCCGGGAGCAGGCCTGCCGGGAGTGCGGCGCGCTGTCCTATGAGGTGGCGATCGAGCACGTGGCCGGTGGCGGAGCCCGGGTTCACGTGCTGCGGGTGATGCCGGCGCAGGTGCCCGACATCGTGCGCAGGTTCGTCGGCCAGAGCATTGCCATCGATCAGGTCGAGCAGTGGAGCGCGCCGGGGCCGACCGGTACCCGGACCGCGATGGTCGAGGTCACGGTCAAGGGGCAACCGGCCAGCATGACCGGCACGATGGTGCTGTCACCGGCGCCGGAGGGGTCGACCGAACTGGTCACCGGTGATGTCAGGGTGGCCATCCCGTTCCTGGGGCGCCAGATCGAGCCCGAGATCGTGAAGGTGATCGAAGCCGCGTTGCGCATCGAACAGCGAGTGGGGCAGGACTGGGTGCGCCACAACCGCTGAGCCGCTCAACCGCCGAGGCCGCTCAGCTGCCGACGGTCGCGACCGGCCGGCGGCGGCCGGTCGAGGCTTCCGACCGGTCGGAACTGTCCGGCGAGTCCGGGCCTTCGAGCCGGTTGGAGTTGCCCAACGCGTGCGGGCATCCCAGCGAGCCGGCGGCCGGCAGATCCCGGGCAGCGACCCGATCGGGAGTGGCCGGCAGGTCCTGGGCAGTCAGCCGGGCTGCCTGCCGGTCGTGCCGGGACAGCCGGGCCCGCGCGGTGATGCCGCGGCGGGCCACCGGTGCCACGCTGTTGGTGGCGGCAGCGAGTCCGGTCGGCGGCATTGCCCGGTAGATGGTTTCGTAGTGACCTGACTGGACGGAGTAGGTCTCGTGGAAGATGCCCACGGCGGTGGTCTTGGCGGCGTTGCGGTTGAACGCGCGCCACGCCGGCCGGTGCTTGGCCTGGGGGTTGCGGGCGTAACCGATCACGTGTTCCACGGAGTCCCAGTACTGGACGGTCAGGATGGTGCGTCCGGACAGGTACGTGCGCACCGAGCGGCAGCCGGAGTTCGGATCGCCCAGCAGTTCCCGGATCATCGGCAGGAAGGCGAGTAGAACTGGGGCCCAGTATCGGACGCTGCGCCAGCGGTTGATCCGCATGCCGATCAGGAAGACCACGACGTCGGCGTCATGATCAGCGGTGGTGGGCTCGGCAATGATCTTGGAGGCCATGACGTGCTCCTTAGATAGTGTCACTGTTCAATACTACGATAGCGCTACTATCCAATCTTTCAAAGGGGCAATCGGGTGCGAATTTCCGAGCTGGCCCGGCAGAGCGGCCTGCCGGTCGCGACGATCAAGTTCTACCTGCGCGAAGGCCTGCTCCCGCCGGGAACCCCGATCTCGCGGACCCAGGCCGAATACAGCGACGCGCACCTGGAACGGCTCCGGCTGATCCGGGCGCTCCGCGACATCGCCGACCTGCCGGTCGCCACCGTCGGCACGGTGCTGGCCGCCGTCGACGACGAGGAGCTCCCGCTGCTCGACCTGCTCGGGGTCACCCAGACCGCGGTCGCCGGCCTCAAGGGCTCGGCGCCGGCCACCGAGGCCGGCGTGGTGCTGGCCGCGGAGCTGCTGGCCGGCCTGGACTGGACCCTCACCGAGGACTCGCCCCTGGTCGACTCGCTGGCCCGGGTGCTGGACGTGCTGCACGGCGAGGGGGAACCGGTGGACGCCGAGAGCCTGCGGCCGTGGGCCGAGGCGGCCAGGGCAGTCGCCGAGGTGGAGATGGACCACATCCCGGTCGAGGCTCCCCGCGCCGAGGCCGCCCACACCGTGGCCGTCGGCACCGTGATCTACGGCGAGCTGCTGACCCAGTTGCGGCTGGCCGCGCAGGAAGCGGTCAGCCTGGAACGCTTCGGCCCCGAGGTTCGGCCTGCCGAGGAAGGCGCCGAGGCGCCGGCGGCGGAGGAAAGCGCCGGGACCCGGCCGGCGGAGTAGCGCCGGAGAGCTCAGTCGCCGCGCAGCCGGGCGGCCGCGGTCTCCGGGGTGATGTCGTTGATCCACACCGCGGCTCCGGATTCCGAGCCGGCCAGGTACTTCAGCTTGCCGGCCGCCCGCCGGATGGTGAAGACCTCGGTGCCCAGATGCCAGCTGTCGGCGAACTGCCGGACCGGAGCCTGGTGCCAGCCCGCGATATAGGGCGTCGGGGTGTCGAAGAGCCGGTCGAAGCGCTGCAGCAGGTCCAGGTAGCTGCGCGCCAGGTCGTCGCGCTCGTCCTCGGTCAGGTCCGGCAGGCTGGCGACATGGCGGTTGGCGATCAGCCGGGCCTCGTAAGGCCAGCGGGCCGCGAACGGAACCAGCGCCGTCCAGTGCTCGCTGCGGCTGATCACCCGCTCCTCGGCCTTGACCTCCTGGCGCAGCAGCTCGCAGCGCAGGCAGTCGCCGTGTTCGTCCTGGTAGGCGGCGGCCGACTGGGCGGCGCGCAGCATCCGCGGCGGCACGAACGGGTAGCCATAGATCTGACCGTGCGGGTGCGACAAGGTCACGCCGATCTCCTCGCCCCGGTTCTCGAAGCAGAAGACGTAGTCGACCTCGGGCAACCGGCTCAGTTCGACGGTCCGGTCGGCCAGCGCGTCGATCACCGCCCGGGCATGCTGCTGGCTGAGCTGGGCGAAGGAGGTGTTGTGATCGCTGGTGAAGCACACCACCTCGCAGCGCCCGGTGCCGGGGCCGGAGCGGAACGGGAAGTCCTCGACGACGCCGAAGGCGTCGGCGGATTCGGTGGCCAGCGAGGGAAACCGGTTCTCGAACACCGCCACGTCGTAGTCCGCAGCCGGGATCTCGGTGGCCTTGCCGTCCTTGCTCGGGCACAGCGGGCAGAGGCTGGCCGGCGGCTTGTAGGTGCGCGACTGCCGGTGGCCGGCGATCACCGTCCACTCGCTGAACAGCGGGTCCCAGCGGATCTGGGACGAGGTGGCGGTCTCGGGCAGCTCCCGGCTGTCCGGAGCCGACCGGTCGGCGCCGGGATGAAGGTCGTAGTAGAACAGGTCCCGGCCGTCGGCAAGGGTGCTGTGCTGCCGGTAGGTCATCATCTGCCGCCTTCCGCGGCGGCCGGCACCACGACCAGCTCGCCGACCGCGTCAGTCAGTACTGTCCGGGCTTCTTCGGACAGGCCGTCGTCGGTAATCAGGATGTCTGCGATGCTCAGCGCGCCGAAGTCGGCCAGCCCCACGGTCGCCCACTTGGACGAGTCGGCCAGCACGATCACCGCCTGGGCCCGGGCGATCAGGCACCGGTTGGTCTCGGCCTCGGCCAGGTTGGGAGTGGTGAAACCGGCGACGGCGTCGATGCCGTGCACCCCCAGGAACAGCTGGTCGAAGTGCAGCGACCGGATGGTGGCGTCGGCCACCGGGCCGACCAGCGCCGCGCTGGGGGTGCGGACCCCGCCGGTGAGGATCACGGTCTGCTTGCTGTTCTCCGACGCTCCGATGGTGTCGGCCACCGTGGTCGAGTTGGTCACCACGGTCAGCCCGGGGATCGAGGCGACGTGGCGGCCCAGCGCCCAGGTGGTGGTGCCGGCCGACAGCGCGATGGCGGTTCCCGGCGCGATCATCCGGGCGGCCCGGGCCGCGATCGCCTGCTTGGCGGGCTGGGCCAGGCCGCTCTTGGCCTCGAAGCCGGGTTCCTCGCTGACATGGCTGCCCAGCACCGCTCCGCCGTGCACCTTCTGGATGGCGCCGGCGGCCGACAACTGGTCCAGATCGCGCCGGATCGTCATGTCCGAGACGCCGAGCAGGATGGTCAGCTCCGACACCCGTACCCCGCCGGCGCGGCGGACCTCTTCGAGGATCCGGGCCTGGCGTTGCCGAGCGAGCATTGGAACCGTCCTGTGGAGCGGGATTGGCGTGTCGCTGATTCGCGTGCAGCCAGGTCTCATCAACCTAACAGAACTCAACAACATCGCTCAGGTTAGTTGCTCACCCATCGCCAGTCTAGGCCAGATTGGGGGGGTCGGAGTAGGTACGTTCCGCGCTGGTCCGCGCCCACGGACAGCCATAGCGACTGGCCTCACGTGAGGACGAATGGGCTTCAGCTCTCCTCGGAAGGAAACTCCGGAAGGCTACGTCCGATCAGGTCGTCGGCGTCGATGATGGTGTAGGAGTAGCCCTGCTCGGCCAGGAACCGCTGCCGGTGCGCGGCGTACTCGGCGTCCAGGCTGTCGCGGCTGACCACCGTGTAGAAGTGCGCCTGCCGGCCGTCGTGCTTGGGCCGCAGCACCCGTCCGAGCCGCTGCGCCTCCTCCTGGCGGGAGCCGAAGGTGCCCGAGATCTGGATCGCCACCGCCGCCTCGGGCAGGTCGATCGAGAAGTTGGCCACCTTGCTGACCACCAGCACCCTGGTCTCGCCGGCGCGGAACGAGTCGTAGAGCCGCTCACGCTCCCGGTTGGGCGTCGAGCCCTGGATGATCGGAACGTCGCCCAGGTGCTGCGAGATCTCCTCCAGCTGGTCCAGGTAGGCACCGATCACCAGCACCTGGTCGTCGCGGTGCTGGTCCACGATCGCCTCGATCACCGGCAGCTTGGTGCGCGCGGTGGCCGCCAGCTTGTACTTGTCCTCGGGCTCGGCGGTCGCGTAGGCCATCCGCTCGGCGTCGGTCAGCGTCACCCGCACCTCGGAGCAGTCCGCCGGGGCGATCCAGCCCTGGTTCTCGATGTCCTTCCACGGCGCGTCGTAGCGCTTCGGCCCGATCAGGGAGAACACGTCGCCCTCCCGGCCGTCCTCGCGCACCAGCGTCGCGGTCAGGCCCAGCCGCCGGCGGGACTGCAGGTCGGCGGTCAGCCGGAAGATCGGCGCCGGCAGCAGGTGCACCTCGTCATAGATCACCAGCCCCCAGTCCCGGGTGTCGAACAGCTCCAGGTGCCGGTACTCGCCCTGACGCCGGGTCGTCATGATCTGGTACGTCGCGATGGTGACCGGCCGGATCTCCTTCTTCTCCCCGGAGTACTCGCCGATCTCCTCCTCGGTCAGGCTGGTGCGGGCCAGCAACTCCCGCTTCCACTGCCGTCCGGAGACCGTATTGGTGACCAGGATCAGGGTGGTCGCCTTGGCCTGGGCCATCGCCGCGGCGCCGACCAGGGTCTTGCCGGCACCGCAGGGCAGCACCACCACGCCCGAGCCACCGGCCCAGAACGAGTCCACCGCCTGCTGCTGGTAGGGCCGCAGCGTCCAGTCGGTGTTGTCCAGCTCGATCGGGTGCGCCTCGCCGTCGACGTAACCGGCCAGGTCCTCGGCCGGCCAGCCGACCTTGAGCAGCGCCTGCTTGAGCCGGCCCCGCTCGGACGGGTGCACCAGTACCGTGTCGGCGTCGATCCGCTCCCCGAGCATCGGGGCGATCTTCTTCTGCCGCAGCACCTCCTCCAGCACCGCGCGGTCCAGGCTGATCAGGACCAGGCCGTGCACCGGGTGCTTGACCAGCTGCAGCCGGCCGTAGCGGTCCATGGTGTCGGCGACGTCGACCAGCAGCGCGTGCGGCACCGTGTAGCGGGAGAAGCGGACCAGAGCGTCGACTACCTGCTCGGCGTCATGGCCGGCGGCGCGGGCGTTCCACAGCCCCAGCGGGGTCAGCCGGTAGGTATGCACGTGCTCGGGGGACCGCTCCAGCTCGGCGAACGGCGCGATCGCCGCGCGGGCGTCGGCGGCCATCGGGTGGTCGACCTCGAGCAGCAGGGTCTTGTCGGATTGGACGATCAGGGGTCCGTCGGTCACCCGGGTGTGCTCCTCAAAGCTGGGCGTGTACAGGCATGCGAACTATCCATTGTCTCAAGGAATCCCGGGGACGCGATGTTCCCCACGCCCGGGTAGTGGGTCAGTTTGAAGAGGGTGGGTTTTAGGGCTGCTTTTGGT
>DASZEI010000063.1:0-10306 GCA_035940975.1 Jatrophihabitans sp.
CTGCTCCAAGGCGGCCCGGCGGCGTTCGAAAGGTTGCACGGTCCAATCGGTGTCATCCACCGCCAGCAGATCGAAGGCGATGAAGCTCGCCGGCGTCTCCTTCGACAGCAGCCGAACCCGGCTCTCGGCCGGATGGATCCGCTGTTGCAGTACCTCGAACTCCAGCCGGTCGCCCACGACGACGACGATCTCCCCGTCGACCACGCAGCGCTCGGGCAGGCTTCGGAGGACCGCCTCCACGACCTCCGGGAAGTAGCGGGTCATCGGCCGCTCGTTGCGGCTGCCGAACTCGACCTCGTCGCCGTCGCGGAAGACGATCGACCGGAAGCCGTCCCACTTCGGTTCGTAGGACGCGCCGGGAGGGATCGCCGTCACCGGCTTGGCGAGCATCGGAGACACGGGCGGCAGCACGGGCAGCTTCATCGGCCCATTGTGACGGCTGGCTTGCCCGCCGCTCAGCCGGTGGGCCGGAAGTTCAGCGACTGATCCGGTAGCGGCAGAACAGCGCGCTGTCCTCGGTGAGCAGGCCGGCCAGCTCCAACCGCGGGCTCAGCTCGTCCGGCCACGCTTCGCCGGCGACGATCCGCGGGGCCCCGGGTCCGGTGAGCATCGGCGACACCGTCAGGCACACCTCGTCGACCGCGTGGCCGGCCACCCCGGCCGCGAACAGCCGGGGACCGCCCTCACAGAGGATCCGGTGGTAGCCCAGGTCGCGCAGCGCGGCGATGGAGGCCGCGAAGTCCACCCCGCCGTCCGGCCCGGACGGTGCCTGCACCAGTTGCAGCTTCGTCTCGGTGCCGGCCAGGTCGATGATGTCGTTGCGCGCGCCGATCGGGGCCGCCGACCCGGTGACCACCAGGGTCGGGGCCTGCGCGGCTGCCGAGAACAGCTCGACCGACAGGTCCAGTTGCAGGCTGGACGACATCACCGCGATGGCCGGCACCTCCGCCAGCCCGTACCTGGTTCGGGTGGCCCGCCGCCGCGCCGAGGGGTTGGCCGGGCGATAACGCTCGGCGGCAGCCGTTGCCGCCCCCACCAGGATCACGTCGGCCAGGTCGCGCAGCGCCGCGAACACCGCGTTGTCGCCAGCCGTCTGCAGGCCGCGCGAGAGGCCCACCGCCGCCGCGGCGCCGTCGGCGCTGCTGACGAAGTTGACCCGGACGCCGCCCTCCGGCAGCCAACCCTCGGCGTAGTGGGCGTGCAGGTCGACGGGGTCGTCACTCGCCGGCCCCGCCGGTAACAGAACGCGCATGGCTGCTATCTCAACACAGTCCAGGCCGGCCGGCTGGGTAGTCGGCACCGGGCTGGCTAGCCGTGTCCTTCCGGCTGGGGGACCGCCAGCCGGGTGCCGATCGAGTCGCTGAGCGGGCGATTTCGGGGCTGGGCGCGCCGGCCGGCACGGTGGCCGTCCCACGTTCACCGTCCACGCCGGACCGCATCTTTGAAATTGCTCATCACATTCAGGAACGATTTGCCGATCTTCGGAGTTAGCAGAGATTCAAGACCAGTCATCCGACTAACGCACCTATTGAGACATAAGGACCTCCCATGACGATGATCGTGCCCTCCCTCTCACCGTCAGCCCATGCCGCCCTGCAGGCCCGGCTGGAGGACCTCCAGGCCCAGCGGGTGCAGACCGCGATCGAGAGCATCCCGCCCGGTGGCTCCGGGGACGCCGCCGACCACGCCGGCAACGTCGAGGCGCTGATCCGCCTCGGCGAGCTCGACGCCAGGATCACGGCGTTGCAGGTGCAGCTGCAGGCTCCGATCGCCACGGCCGACGCTGCCTCCCCGGCCCAGGTCGCCGAGATCGGCAGCATGGTGACTCTGCGGTTCTCCGACGACGAGGAGGACCAGCAGTTCCTGATCGGCCTGGTCGAGCAGGCCGCTCCCGGAGTCGAGGTGATCACGCCGACCAGCCCGCTGGGCGGGGTGCTGCTCGGTGCCCGGCCCGGCGACGAGCTGACCTACAAGGTCGCCAGCGGAGCGAGCATGACGGTCACCCTGGTCGAGATCGCCGGCTGAGCGCCCGTCGCGGGCACCGTGCTGCCTCCCCAGTAAGGTGGCCAAATGACGCCAGAGCCAGTCACCGGGGCCTCGAAGGCCCAGCTGTTGCGCGAGGCCCTGCGGGTTGCCGAGGGTCCGGTGACCCTGCTCGGCTACGACCCCGGCGGCAAGCCGCTGGCTCCGGGTTCCAAGGCCAAGGCCGCGAAGGAGCTGGCCCGGACCGGCGGGGTGCTGGCTGCCCAGCAGGAGATGCTCTACGCCCACGGCGCCACCGGTGACCAGCGCCGGGTGCTGCTGGTGCTGCAGGGGACTGACACCTCGGGCAAGGACGGGGTGGTCAGCCATGTGGTCGGACAGGTCGGTCCGGCCGGGGTGCGCATCACCTCGTTCAAGCGGCCGACAGCAGAAGAGGCGGCCCACCACTTCCTGTGGCGGATCCGCCGGGCGCTGCCGGCGGCCGGCATGATCGGCGTGTTCAACCGCTCCCACTACGAGGACGTGGTGGTCACCCGGGTGCACGAGAGCATCGACAACGACGCCTGGGCCGAGCGGATCGCCGACATCAACACCTTCGAACGTCAGCTGGTGGAATCGGGCACCGTCCTGATCAAGTGCTTCCTGCACATCAGCTACAGCGAGCAGCGCGAGCGGCTGCTGGCCCGGCTGGACGATCCTTCCAAGCTGTGGAAGTTCAACCCGGCCGACATCGACGAGCGGGCCTACTGGTCGGACTACCAATCCGCCTACGCCGCCGCGATCGCCGCCACCTCCACCGAATGCGCCCCCTGGTACATCGTTCCCAGCGATGCCAAGTGGTACCGCAACTGGGCGATCAGCCAGCTGCTGTGCGACGCGCTGCTCGGCCTGAAGCTCCGCTTCCCGCCGGCGGACTTCGACATCGAGGCGGCCCGGGCCCGGTTGCAGCCACCGTTCTGATCGGGCGCCTGACGCCCCGCCAGGCCGCCGCCGAGGGTAATTTCGACGTGGTGAGCGTCAGCCGCCAGCCTGGCCAGGGCAGGTACTCCCGGGCAGAGCGCGAGCGCCGCTGGCTGGTCGCGTCGGTGCCCGCCGGCTCCGGCCAGCCGCGCCGGATCGAGGACCGGTACCTGGAAGGCACCAGCCTGCGCCTTCGCCGCGTCGAGGACGCCGAGGCCGTGGTGTTCAAGCTCGGCCAGAAGATCCGGGCCGATCCCGACGACCCGTTCCTCGTGCGGGTGACGAACCTGTACCTGACGGCTGAGGAGTACCGGCGGCTGTCGGTGCTGCCCGCCGCGGTGCTGGTCAAGACGCGCCGGCTGGTGCGGCACGGCGCGGCCAGCTTCGCCGTCGACGAGTTCGAGGGCCGGCTGCGGGGCCTGGTGCTGGCCGAGACGGACCTGGCCGAGACGGAGCCGGCCGAGACGGACCTGGCCGAGACGGAGCCGGCTGAGGGCGTCCGGGCTGAAGCTGAGCAGGCTGAAGCTGAGCGGGCCGGGCGCGAGGCTGCGCCGGATGCCCTGCCGCGGTGGTTGGGCCGTGAGGTCACCCATGACGACCGGTACAGCGGAGCCACGCTGGCTCGTGCGGGCAGCCCACCGGCAGCGCAGCGGTAACCGCCGGCAGGACCGCGTCAGTTGTCAGAGCCTGCTCGTACTCTTGAACGCATGCGGGTAGACAGCGACATCATCCCCTCGAGCGGCAAGTTCGAGGTCATCAGCGACTTCACGCCTTCGGGCGACCAGCCCACCGCGATCGCCGAGCTGGAGAAGCGGATCCGGGCCGGCGAGCGGGACGTGGTGCTGCTCGGCGCCACCGGTACCGGCAAGTCCGCGACCACCGCATGGCTGATCGAACGGCTGCAGCGGCCGGCCCTGATCATGGCGCCGAACAAGACGCTGGCCGCCCAGCTGGCCAACGAGCTGCGCGAGATGCTGCCCAACAACGCCGTGGAGTACTTCGTCAGCTACTACGACTACTACCAGCCCGAGGCCTACGTCCCGCAGACCGACACCTACATCGAGAAGGACTCGGCGATCAACTCCGAGGTCGAGCGGTTGCGGCACTCGGCGACCATGTCGCTGCTGACCCGCCGCGACGTGGTGGTGGTGGCCACCGTGTCCTGCATCTAC
The DNA here is from genome assembly GCA_035940975.1 of Jatrophihabitans sp. Taxonomy (GTDB): domain Bacteria; phylum Actinomycetota; class Actinomycetes; order Mycobacteriales; family Jatrophihabitantaceae; genus Jatrophihabitans_A. The sequence goes on from DASZEI010000063.1 coordinate 4,116, forward strand.
GGCCTGGGCACCCCGCAGGAGTACGTCGACCGGGCGGTCCGGCTCAGGGTCGGCCAGCAGATCGAGCGGGAGACCATCCTGCGCAACCTGGTCGGGGTGCTCTACGCCCGCAACGACCTGGCCTTCACCCGCGGCACCTTCCGGGTTCGCGGTGACACCGTCGAGGTCTTTCCGGTCTATGAGGAACTGGCCGTCCGGATCGAGATGTTCGGCGACGAGATCGAGCGGCTCTACTACCTGCACCCGCTGACCGGCGAGGTGATCCGCGAGGTGCAGGAGGTGTTCATCTTCCCGGCGACCCACTACGCGGCCGGCCCCGACAAGATGGAACGCGCCATCGCCGGCATCGAGAAAGAGCTGGAGGAGCGGCTGGAGCAGCTGAACAACCAGAACAAGCTGCTCGAGGCCCAGCGGTTGAAGATGCGCACCAGCTACGACGTCGAGATGATGCGTCAGGTCGGCTTCTGCTCCGGCATCGAGAACTACTCGATGCACATCGACGGCCGCCAGCCGGGCAGCGCGCCGAACTGCCTGCTGGACTACTTCCCCGAAGACTTCCTGCTGGTGATCGACGAGTCGCACGTGACGGTGCCGCAGACCGGCGGCATGTACGAGGGCGACATGTCGCGCAAGCGCACCCTGGTCGACCACGGCTTCCGGCTGCCCAGCGCGATGGACAACCGGCCGCTGAAGTTCGAGGAGTTCGTCGAGCGGATCGGCCAGACGGTGTACCTGTCGGCCACCCCGGGCAACTACGAACTGGCAAAGACCGGCGGTGAGTTCGTCGAGCAGGTGATCCGGCCGACCGGGCTGGTCGATCCCGAGGTGGTGGTCAAGCCCACCAAGGGCCAGATCGACGACCTGGTGCACGAGATCCGGGTCCGGGCCGAGAAGAACGAGCGGGTGCTGGTTACCACCCTGACCAAGAAGATGGCAGAGGACCTGACCGATTACCTGCTCGAACTCGGGGTCCGGGTGCGCTACCTGCACTCCGAGGTCGACACCCTGCGCCGGGTCGAGCTGCTGAGCGAGCTGCGCTCGGGCGAGTTCGACGTGCTGGTCGGCATCAACCTGCTGCGCGAGGGCCTGGATCTTCCCGAGGTGTCGCTGGTCTCGATCCTGGACGCGGACAAGGAGGGCTTCCTGCGCTCGGGCACCTCGCTGATCCAGACCATCGGCCGGGCGGCGCGCAACGTCTCGGGCCAGGTGCACATGTACGCCGACAAGATCACCCGTTCGATGGAGCAGGCGATCGACGAGACCAACCGGCGCCGGGCGATCCAGGTCGCCTACAACACCGAGCACGGCCTCGACCCGCAGCCGCTGCGCAAGCGGATCGCCGACATCACCGACATGCTGGCCCGCGAGGCCGAAGACACCGAGGAGCTGCTGGCCACCGGCGGATCGGGCCGGTCCCAGTCCCGGGGCAAGTCCCCGACACCGGGACGGGGCGGTCGCGGCGTCGGGTCGATCGGCGTGGTCGGCGTCGGAGCCCACGCCGACGGCAAGCTGGACGTGGCCGCGTTACCCCGCGCGGAGCTGGCGGACCTCATCCAGCAACTCAACGAGCAGATGCTGGGCGCGGCCCGCGAACTGCAGTTCGAGGTGGCCGCCCGGCTGCGCGACGAGATCAGCGAGCTGAAGAAGGAGCTGCGCGGCATGGACGCCGCAGGTGTCCGGTGACTCCTGCCGGGCAAGAGCGTGCAGAACCGGCTGCACCTCGACATCGATGCCGGCGGCACGCTGGGCGATGACGCGCGCAAGGTGACCGTGAGGTGAGCACGTGCGGCGCCCGGTGGCCGCCGGTGCCACACTGGTCGGCGAGCGCGCTGAAGCCGTCAGCTGGTGGATCGTGCTCACCGACCAGGAGGGCAACGACTTTTGTCTGCAGTGAAGCCAGTGAGCCGGTGAGCGTCCGGTGAGCGTCCAGCAGGCTCGGCTGCCGCGCCGGCGCCGCTCGCCCCTCGTCGGCCTGCTAGTCCTGGTGCTGGTACTGGCCGTGCTGCTGGTCGTCGTCGACCGGGTGGCGCTGGCGGTGGGTGAGCGGCAGATCGCGCAGCGGGTGCAGTCCTCCCAGTCGCTGGATCGCCGGCCGTCGGTCGAGATCGAGGGCTTTCCCTTCCTCACCCAGGTGCTGGCCAATCATTACCCCACCGTCCGGCTGAAGGCCCAGAACCTGACGGTGGGAAGCAGCGGCCGCCAGGTCCGGTTGGCCGACCTCGACGCCCAACTGCACGACGTGCGAACCATCGACAACTTCTCCGCCGCCACCGCCGAGACCGCCAACGGCACGGCGTTGCTGAGTTACCAGGAACTCTCGCGGGCTCTCGGCGTCACCCTGGGCTACACCGGCGGTGGCCGGGTGCAGGCCAGCACTTCGGTGGAGGTGCTGGGCCAGACCGTCACCGGAACCGCCAGCGCCCAGGTCGGGGTCACCGGTGGCGATGAGCTGACGTTCTCCGGGATCCGGGTCGGCGTGCCGCAGGCGGGCATCTCGGTGCCGGAGCAGGTCACCGACCAGTTGAGCTCGATCTTCGCGAGCAAGCTGTCGCTGCGCGGCCTGCCCTTCCACCTCCAGATCCAGCAGCTGGTGGCCGCCGAGGACGGGGTGCACATCTCGGCAACCGCCCGCGGCCTGACCCTCAGCTAGCTGTCGCGGGCAGCACCGGACGGTGCGAGGCCAGTACGCAGCAGCTCGTCCTGCAAGGCGTACAGCTCGGCGTAGCGGCCGTTGCGTGCCAGCAGCTCGGCATGGCTACCGCGCTCGACGATGCGGCCCTGGTGCAGCACGCAGATCAGGTCGGCATTCTGCACGCTGGCCAGCCGGTGGCTGATCAAGACGATCGTCCGGCCGTCGGCCAGCCTGCGCAGCGCGTCGTAGACCGCGCGTTCGGCCCGGGCGTCCAGTGGGGCCGTCGGCTCGTCGCAGATCAGCACCGGAGCATCCCGGAAGAGGCCACGGGCGATGGCCAGCCGCTGCCACTGGCCGCCGGACAGCTCATGGCCACCGCGGAATTCCCTCGACAGCAAGGTTTGCCAGCCGGCCGGCAGGGCAGCGACCACCTCGTCGGCGCGGGACTGCTCAGCCGCTTGGCGCAGCAGGGCATCGTCGGGATCGTCGCGGTCGTGCCGGCCGAGCCGGATGTTGGTGCGCACGGTATGTGGCCACCGCACCGGGCTCTGGGACACCATCACGATCCGGTCGGCGACCCCGGACCGGTCAAGCTCGGTCAGCGGCCGGCCGTCCCACCTGATCTGGCCCGCCGTGGGCGTGTAGAGGCCAGCGATGAGCTTGGCCAGCGTGCTCTTGCCCGAACCGTTCTCACCGACCAGGGCGACCGTCCGCCCGGCGTCGATGCACAGGCTGACGTCGGAGATCGCCTCGGCGCCGGGCCCGCTGCCGGGATAGCTGAAGCTGACCCGGTCGAGTTCGATGTGCTGCGGGTCGACGGTTACCTCAGCTCCGTCGCCGGTGGGCGTGCGTTGCCGAGTGGCGAGCAGAAACCGTTCGTAGTCACCGACGTAGAGACCCTGCTCGAACAGCTGATTCACCGCGATCACCAGCCGGCCGAGCGCGCCGATGGCCATCCGGATCGCAATCGCCGAACCGCCCGCCACCGCCAGTGGAATCCAGCCGATCCCCAGGAGCAGCACCAGCGTCACGTAGGTTCCCGCGGTGCCGGCACCGGCCAGCGCCCTGCCCAGCGCTCGCGACCTCGCCTGGGCTCCCTCGACCCGCGCCTCCTCCGCAGCCAGCGTCTGGGCTACCTGCCGGTACTCCGACAGCACGAACGGCTCGGCCTGGTAGGAGCGGAGTTCGGTGGCGGCATCCCGGCCGGTAAGTAACTCGCCGAGCATCCACATCCGGCGGTTCAGCGTGGTCATCCGTAGCCTGGCTTCATAACCCAGCCGTGCGGCGTGCAGCACCGACCATGCTTGGGGCACGATGCCCAGTGCCAGCACCGCGACGAGCACCGGATGCAGGATCAGCAGGGTGCTGGCCGCCGCGAGCATCGCCAGCGCTGCTCCGAGCAGTTCGACCAGGCTGTCGACGGAGCGGTCGAGGTGCAGCAGCCCTCGGTCACGGGCGCGGTGCAGTTGGTCGTAGAACGAGTCGTCGTCGAAGTCGGCCAGCTCGACACCGACGGCCGCCTCGATCAGCCGGGTCGCCGACAGCCTGCGAACGGCCGGCCCGACCCGCGCGTGGGCCAGCTCCACGCCCGCATCCAGGGCGCCACGAGCGCTGTAGATGGCCGCCACCGCGATCAGGGCCGGGACCGCCGCCGCCACCCGCTCGGCGCTCGGGCCGTCGACGAGCAGCCGGTCCAGCACGGTGGTCGTGGTCAGCAGGCCGAACGCCGACGCCAGCCCGGACAGCAGCTGCAACACCAGGATGGTCACCGCCGCGCGTGGCGCCGCCCGGTACACCACGGCCAGCATCGGACGGGTAGAGCGCGGTAGCTCGCGCACCATGGCCCGCAGGCGGGGTGCGCCGGCACCCGCGGCATCCAGCGCCCAGTACGGGGGTGCGATGTCCTCCAGGCCACCAGCAGGCTCGGTCATGGGCCGCCAGCACTCAGGCCGGAAGCAGGATCGACGGCAGCTCGCAGCGGGGATCCATCCGCAGCAACTGGTAGGCCACGCCGCCGAGTCCGGGCATCAGTCCCGGGCAGAACGCCGCGCGCGCCAACCCGCTGGCCGGGCCGTACTTCTCCAGGCTGCCGATGATGTAGGCAGCCACCGTGGGCCGGTTCAGGCCATCCGGGGCCACCCCCAAGTCGAAGGCCCTGCTCAGCAGTTCCCAGCAACCCAGATCGCCATGGCAGACAGTGTGATTCCAGCCCATCCCACGGGTCCAGCATGCGGTGGCGGCTCGCCGGACGACCTCGGTGTGGGCAGTTGCGTCGCCGAGGCCACGCCCGATCAGATCGGCCGAGGCCAGCCCGATGCCGGTGGCGCCGTGGCACCACGCGGTCGCGATGCCCGATTCCTCGCGCGCGTCCCGCCAACTGCCTTCCGTCGAGTCCCACAGCGTTTCCTCGAAAGCGAACGCGGCCTCGGCCATCGCGGCGAAGTCAGCGCGCCCAGTGGCCTGGCTCAACCGGGCCAGGGCCCATCCGATACCGGTCGCGCCATGCCCGAAGCCACCGAGTCCAGCCGGCCACAGTGGTGAGCTCCAGCGCGCCCGCCCGCCGTCCAGCAGGGCCAGCTCGACGAGTCGCTCGCCGACGCCGACCGCGAGATCGAGCCATTGGCCTTCCGATGTCCGAGCAGCCAGCTGAAGCAATCCGATGACAGCGCCGGCTCGGCCGCTGAGCAGGTCCGGCTCAGCCGCCTCGGTGAGCGCCTCGGGCAGCAGCTCGGCGATTCTCGCCGACCGGCGGCGGCTCTCGGCCGGGTCGACGGCGTCGAGTTCAGCCAGCAGTGACCAGCACCAGATCTGGGAGTTCAGTCCGACGTACAGGCCCGGGGGCTCCGGCCTGGCCAAGTACTCGGTCTGCTGGCTGGTGACCCGGTGGTCATCAGCCGCTCGCATGCCGGCGGTGGTGGCCGCCAGCAGCTCCGGCAGGCCGGCGACCGCCAGCGCCCGTCCGGCCGCCACCTCCCGCAGGTAGCCGGCGATCAGCACCGCGATGCCTGGCGCGCCGGAGTAGGCGTCGGGACTGAGCGGTTGCACCGACCAGCCGGTCAGGTTCATCACCGGCGCGATCCAGGTCACGGTTCCGTCGGCGCCACGTATCGCCGTGCGAACCAGGCGGCCGAGGATGTCGGCCGCGAGCTGTCGCCGGCGTCCGTCCAGATCCTCGGTGACCGGCCGCTGCACCGCCATCGGGGTGGTCGAGGCCATGAAGCCGTCGTTGATGTAGGCGCACACCAGCGAGGACTGGATCAGCTCCCGCTCCACCTGGTGATCGGCTGACCGCCAGCGGTCGATGGTGTCGGCGAGCACGTCGTGCGGTTCACCCCAGCTCGTGTCGCGTGGTCCGCGCAGCCAGCCGGTGGCAGGAGTGGTGGCGAAGAAGGGAATGTCTCCGTCGAGCAGCTCGACCACCTCAGCGGCGATCACCGCCGGGTCGCTGGGCGCAGAGGGCTTCATCTCGCTCTGCTTGGCCAGAATAGCGGCAGCCCGCGCGACCGCGGTGGCCTCGTCGTGCAGAGACACCGGGTGCCACAGCATTCGACCCAGCTCG
>DASZEI010000064.1:0-1979 GCA_035940975.1 Jatrophihabitans sp.
GAGATCGAACAGGCAGGCCAGCGTGCCGTCGGGCAGCCCTAACACCATCTCAGCCCCCACTCTGGAATTCGGGCCGGGTCAGATGCAAAATCACCCGTGCCCAGGCACATCCAGGCTAGTTGCAGTCAGCTGAGCCGGTGGAGACGCCCCACTGGGCGAAGTGTCTGAAGTCGGGTGAACAGGTGACTACAAGCCGAATGACATCAACCGTCGAAGAGCGTAAGGTCTGCGGCATCTTCCATGGCTGGGGTGAGCCACCGGAAATGCTTTTAATTCAGCACTGCGCGCCCGCCATCGAGTGACGTTTTGGGAGCCATCGCAATGACCATGGAGCAGCGGGCGGATTCGTCGTGGGCGACCGACGCCGGCTGGGTGGACGAGGTCCTGCTGGCCGGCCCCGACGACCAGGTCTGCTTCCGCGTTCCCGACCCGGTCGGGCGCGCCGAATTGCGCCGGCTGGTGGCCGACCGGCGGGACCGGTTGACCGAAGCCGGCCTGCGGCCCGGCGGGGCGGCGGCGTTACGGCTGCCGCCCTCGATGGCCTACGTGGCCACCCTGCTCGCGGTCTGGCAACTGGGCGCCCAGGCGATCCTGCTGGATTACCGGCTCACCGACCACGAGGTGGAGCAGGCCAGGCAGCGGCTGTTACCCCAAGTAATCGTCGCCCCGCGCCGGGTAGCCGGCGGGCTGCGGGTCTTCTTCGACGTCGAGGACACCATCAGCCGGCACGGTGCGGAACCGGCCGGCAGCGAGCACGCGGTCGTGCAACTGAGCTCGGGCTCGACCGGACCGTCCAAGGTGATCGGCCGGACCGCCGCGGACCTGATCGCCGAGATCCGGCGCTACACCCAGATCGAGGGTGTGGCATTGCCCGGTGAGCGCATCATCCTGCTGCCCTCGATGGTGCACGTGCTCGGGCTGGTCGGCGGCCTGCTGTACGGCCTGCACGCCGGTGTCGAGCTGGTTCCGCCACAGCGGCTCACCGGTGACAGCATCCTGGACGCGATCGAGGGCGCCGACAGCCCGGCCACGGTGCTGGGGGTGCCGTTCCATATCAACCTGCTCAGCTCGACGGCGCCGGACCGGCGGCCGCGGCAGTTGCGCCGGATGATCACCGGCGGCGAGCTGGTGCCGGCGGTCACGGCGGCCGGGTTCGTCGACCGGTTCGGAGTGCCGCTGGGCAACATGTACGGAATGACCGAAGTCGGAGTGATCGGCACCGACCTGGACGGCAGCCACCGGCCTTCGGTGCGTCCGGCGCCGGGCATCACGGTCCGGGCCCGGGACGGGGAGTTGCAGATCGCCCGGGCCGTATCGCCCTACCTGGGCCAGGCGGTGCCCGAGCGCTGGTCCGACGGCTGGTTGCGAACCAGGGACGCGGGCACCGTGGACCCTGACACCGGGCTGGTGACCATCCTGGGACGGCTGGACTCCCAGGTGACCATCGGCGGACTGCAGGTCGATCTGGCCGAGGTCGAGGCCACCATCGGCACGCTGCCCGGTGTGGTGGCGGCCGTGGTGCTGTTCGACGAGGCGATCGTGGCCTACCTGCAACTGGAGCCGGGCCACCGGGTCGAGGATGTCGAGGCCCGGCTGGCCGGCCTGCTGGCCAGGTTCAAGCAGCCGCAGGTCTATCAGGTCTTCGACCAGTTTCCCCGGACCACCACCGGCAAGCTGGTCCGCGACCGTGCCGTGCTGCGCGCGAGCGCCTCATGACCACCGTCTTCGTGCCGGGCGATCGCCGCCAGCGGCGCGCCGGATCGGCAACGATGCGGGGACGGCAGTACCCAGGCGTGCCCGGTGTCCACTCGGGACTCCGGACGCCAGTTCACGGAAAGAAGGTACCCAATGCGGGATGAGGTACGCGCGTTCGTCATCGCGTCGTTGCAGGACATGAACTATGACGTCGACGGTCTGGATGACAACACGACGCTGGGTCCGGCCGGCCTGGATCTGGAATCCCTCGCACTTGCCGACCT
>DASZEI010000065.1:0-1935 GCA_035940975.1 Jatrophihabitans sp.
CGCGAGCAGCAGCATGCCGAGCATCCCGTCGGTGCCGTTGATCAGCGCCAGGCCTTCCTTCTCGGCCAGCGTGACCGGCTCGATGCCGGCCGCGGCCAGCGCCTCGGCGGCCGGGCGCAACCGACCGTCGGCGTCGCGCACCTCGCCCTCGCCCATCAGCGCCAGCGCCACGTGCGCCAGCGGCGCCAGGTCACCGGAACAGCCCAGCGAGCCGAACTCGCGCACCACCGGGGTGAGCCCGGCATTGAGCAGGCCGCACAGGGTCTGCGCGGTCTCGACCCGGATGCCGGTGCGGCCGGTGGCCAGCGTCGACAGCCTGAGCAGCATCATCGCCCGGACCACCTCGGTCTCGATCTCCGGTCCCGAGCCGGCCGCGTGCGAGCGCACCAGCGAGCGCTGCAGCTGGGCGCGCCGATCGGTGGGGATGTGCTTGGTGGCCAGCGCGCCGAAGCCGGTGGAGATGCCGTAGTGCGGCTCGACGTCATCGGCCAGCGCCTCCACGATGGCGCGCGAGGCGGCGATCGCCGACAGCGACTCCGCGCTGAGCTCGATCGGGGCGCCGGCCCGCGCGACCGCAACCAGTTCTGCTTCACAGAGGGGACCCAGGCCCACCGACACCGTAGTCATGCAGCCATTCTCGCCCAGTCCGGCGCCGGGTAGGTTCGAGGGCATGAAAGCGGTGCTGGCATCCGGGCCCGGCGGCCCGGACGTGCTGTCGCTGGGCGAGGTTGCCGACCCGGTGCCGGCGGCCGGTGAGGTGCTGCTGGATGTGGCCGCGACCGCGGTGAACCGGGCCGACCTGCTGCAGCGGGCCGGCAACTACCCGCCGCCGCCCGGTGCGTCGACGATCCTGGGGCTGGAGTGCAGCGGCCGGATCTCAGGCCTGGGCAGCGGCGTGACCGGCTGGCAGGTCGGCGACGAGGTGTGCGCGCTGCTGGCCGGCGGCGGCTACGCCGAGCGGGTCTGCGTGCCGGCGGTGCAGCTGATGCGGGTGCCGGCCGGGCTGGACCTGGTCAGCGCCGCCGCACTGCCCGAGGTGGCCTGCACCGTCTGGTCGATGGTGTTCGACCGCCCGCCGGCCGCCGCGCTGCTTCCCGGTGAGAGCTTCCTCGTGCACGGCGGCAGCTCCGGGATCGGCACCATGGCGATCCAGCTTGCCGCCGCCCAGGGCAGTCGGGTCTACACCACGGCCGGCACCGCCGCGAAGCTGGCCGCCTGCCGCGAGCTGGGCGCTGAGCTCGCGATCAACTACCGGGACTCGGACTTCGTCGAGGTGATCACCGAGCACACCGGTGGGGCCGGGGTGGACGTGGTGCTGGACACCATCGGCGCCAAGTACCTGCCGGCCAACCTCGACGTGCTGGCCACCGGCGGCCGGATCGCGGTCATCGGCCTGCTGGGCGGCACCACCGGCAACCTGAACCTGGCCACCCTGATGCGCAAGCGGGCCAGCCTGTTCGCCGCCGGCCTGCGAGCCCGGCCGGCCGGGCAGAAGGCCGCCATCGTGGCCGGCACCGAGGCGCACGTCTGGCCGCTCGTCGAGGCCGGCCGGGTCCGCCCGGTGGTGCACGAGGTGCTCTCGCTGGCCCAGGCCGCCGAGGCGCACCGGATCGTGGAGGCCAGCGACCACATCGGCAAGCTGGTACTGGCCACCGGATGAACGCCCGCCTCTAGGATCGAAACCAGGCGGAGGTATCCCATCGAGGACAGGACGTGTTCATGACTGACGACGGTTCGGCCACCTTCGGGGCGGACGGAGAGCCTGCGTCGGCTGCCTCCGGCGCGCCGGCGCGCAACGGCGAGCAGATCGAGGTGCTGCCGGCCCAGTCCGCCGACGAGGCCGAGGACGGTGAGCAGGACGTCATGTCACAGGTGGAGCAGCCCGCGAAGGTGATGCGGATCGGCACCATGATCAAGCAATTGCTCGACGAGGTT
>DASZEI010000066.1:0-7835 GCA_035940975.1 Jatrophihabitans sp.
GCTCTGGCAGGCCAGCGGACTGTCGTCGCGGCTCAACCGCCGCAGCGTGGCCGGTGGCTCCGACGGCGCTCGCGCCGACCGCGCCCTGGACGCGGTGTTGGCCCTGTTCATCGAGGCCGCGAAGCTGTCCGACCGCAGCCCCGGCAGCGGGATCAGCCAGCTGCGGGACTGGGTGAGCCAGCTGCAGATCACCGACACCGGAGCGGGTCGGCGGCCGGTGACCGAGGAGGTCTCGATCCTCACCGCGCACGCCAGCAAGGGCCTGCAATGGCAGGGGGTGTGCGTGGCCGGCGTCCAGGACGGCGTCTGGCCGGACCTGCGCCAGCGCGGCTCGCTGCTGGGCTCGGACCTGCTGGTCGACCTGGTGGCCCACCGCGCCCGGGTCTCCAGCGGCCTGCTCGCCGAGCGGTTGACCGAGGAGCGGCGGCTGTTCTACGTCGCGATCACCCGGGCCAGCCGCGCGCTGCTGGTGACCGCGGTCGACAGCGACGAGGCACAGCCGTCCCGTTTCGTCGAGGAGCTTGACCCGCTGCCCGACGCCGTCGAGGTCCGGCCGGTGGCCAGCGCCTCCCGCAGGTTCCTGCTGTCCTGCCTGGTTGCCGAGCTGCGCGCGGTGCTGGTCGACCCGGACGCCGCCGAGGACGAGCAGGGCGCCGCTGCCGAGCAGCTGGCCCGGCTGGCCGCGGCCGGCGTGCCCGGGGCGCACCCGCGGGACTGGTGGGGCCGGGCGCCGCTGTCCAGCGAGGCCCCGATCCGGCCCCAGGAGCTCGGACCGGTGCCGATCCGGCCGTCGAAGTTCCAGGCCTACACCGACTGCGAGCTGCGGGCGTTGCTGATGGAGCTGGGTGCCACCGACGCCACCGACGAGGTGGCCGCCTCGCTGGGCACCCTGGTGCACTGGGTGGCCGAGCAGGCCGAGCCGGGCGCAGGAGTCGAGGACCTGGCCGCCCTGCTGGAGCGCGGCTGGTCCCGGCTGGACTTCGGCGCTCCCTGGCATGCCGTCACCGAGCGGGCCCGGGCCCAGCGGATGCTGGTGGCGCTGGCCGACTGGCTGGTCCGGAGCCGGACCGAGCTGACCCTGGTGGCCCGCGAGGAGCCGTTCACCGTGCAGGTCGGCGACGCGGTGCTGTCGGGCAAGGTGGACCGGCTCGAGCGTGACCGCGACGGCCGGCTCGTGGTGATCGACCTCAAGACCAGCAAGACCAAGCCCACCAAGGAGGACGTCGCCGTCCATCCCCAGCTGGCCCTGTACCAGCTCGCGGTGGCCGAAGGCGCCTTCACCGACGGCGAGCCGGCCGAGCCGGGTGGGGCTCAGCTGGTCCAGGTCGGCGCGCCCACCCCCGGGGCGCAGGTCCAGCCACCGCTGGCCGAGTCCGCCGACCCCGGGTGGGTGGCCGCCGAGCTGGCCAGGATCGCGGCCGTGCTGCGCGGCAACACGGTGACCGCGCAACCGGGCAAGGGCTGCAGCCGGTGCCTGGTGCGCAGCTGCTGCCCGGCCCAGGACGACGGTAGGCAGGTGACCCAGTGACCCAGATCCTGCCGGTTCAGGCCCGCACGACGCATGCCCGGACGGCCCGCACCCGGACCGGGCGGACCTTGCCGGCCCCCACTCCGGGGGGCCGGATCCGCTACCAGCCCGCCGACATCGCCCGCCTGTTGGGACTGTTCCCACCCACCGAGGAGCAGGCCGCGGTGATCGGAGCGCCGCTGGAGCCGGCGGTGGTGATCGCCGGGGCGGGCTCCGGCAAGACCGAGACGATGGCCGCCCGGGTGGTCTGGCTGGTCGCCAACGAGCTGGTCGCGCCGGAGCGGATCCTGGGCCTGACCTTCACCCGCAAGGCGGCCGGCGAGTTGCAGCACCGGATCCGGGCCCGGCTGAAGTCACTGCACCGGGCGCTGGGCCACGGCGTCGAGGCCGCCGAGCCCACGGTGCTCACCTACGCGGCGTACTCCGGCCGGCTGGTCGAGGAGCACGGCATCGTGCTGGGCTCCGAGCCGGGCTCGCGGCTGCTCACCGAAGCGGCCCGCTGGCAGGTCGCCGATGCCGCGGTCCGGCGCTACGACGGCACGTTCTCCCTGGAGCCGGGCGTGGTGGCCACGGTGACCGAGCGGGTGCTCGATCTGGCCGGCCAGCTCGCCGATCACCTGGCCGAGCCGGAGCAGGTTCGCCGGCTCGCTGCCCGGCTGTGCGAGGAGCTGATGCCGCTGCCGCCGAAGCCGGGAGCGCGCAGCCGCAACCGGCCGGCGAATGTCGAGAAGCTGCTGGAGACCCTGACCAAGCGCCTCGACCTGCTGCCACTGGTCGAGGCGTTCGACGAGCGCAAGCGCGCCGAGGGTTTGCTGGACTTCGCCGATCAGATGGTGCTGGCGAGCAGGCTGGCCGCGATCGGATCGGTCGCCGCGGTCGAGCGCTCGCGCTATGACGTCGTGCTGCTGGATGAGTACCAGGACAGCGGGCATGCCCAGATCCAGATGCTGGTGGCACTGTTCGCCGACGGCCGGGCAGTCACCGCGGTCGGTGATCCGCTGCAATCGATCTACGGCTGGCGCGGCGCCAGCGCGGCGAACATCAGCAGGTTCCATGAGCGGTTCCGCACCCGGGCCGGCCAGCCCGCGGCGGTGTACCCGCTGATGACGAGCTGGCGCAACGACCGTCGGATCCTCTCGGTCGCCAACCAGGTCGCCGACGAGCTGCGCGGGCCCGGCGGCCCGCCGCTGACGGCCCGACCCGAGGCGCCGGCCGGCCGGGTGCTGGCCCGCTACAGCGAGTCCGTAGCGGACGAGGCGGCCTGGCTGGCCCAGCGGCTGCGTGCCGAATGGGACGACCGGCTCGACTGGACCTCCGGCCAGCGGACCCTGGCGGTGCTGGTGCGCAAGCGTTCGGGCATCGCGCTGATCGCCCAGGCGCTGCGGGAGGCCGGGCTGCCGGTCGAGGTCGTCGACATCGGCGGCCTGCTGACGTTGCCTGAGATCGCCGACGTCCGGGCGGTGCTGCAGGTGCTGGCCGACCACAACGCCGGCGGCTCGCTGGCCCGGTTGCTGACCGGGGCGCGCTGGCGGATCGGTCCGGCCGACCTGGTCGCGTTGCACCAGCGAGCCAGGGTGCTGGCCAGGCTGACCGGGCTGTCGGTGCGCGGGCCGGCCGCTGCCGGCGAGCAGCAGCCCGGCCCGGCCGAAGGCGCGGACCATAGCCACCCTGACGCGGCCGGACGAACCGACTCCGCCGGCCAGCCCGATGACGACGAGCGGATCGAGCCGTCCCTGATCGAGGCGCTCGACGATCTCGGTGAGGCCTCCGGGTACTCCGCCGAGGGCTACCGCCGGCTGACCGACTGCGCCTTCCTGCTGCGGCGCCTGCGTCGGCGGCTGGACCTGCCACTGCCGGACCTGGTGGCCGAGATCGAGCGTGCCCTCGGCCTCGACGTCGAGGTCGCCTCCCGGCCGGGTGGCGAGCATGCCGGCCGGGCCAACCTCGACCGGTTCATCGACGAGGCGGCCCGGTTCGCCAGCGACCGGGCCGGCGCCGGGGTCTCGGCCTTCCTCGGCTACCTGCGCGCTGCCGAGGAGGAGGAGTACGGCCTCAAGCCGGCGACGCTGGAGGTGCTGCCCGACCGGGTGCAGGTCCTGACGGTGCATGGCGCCAAGGGCCTGGAATGGGACGTGGTGGCAGTGGCCGGGCTGGTCGGCGACGGCTTCCCGGATGCCGCCAAGAACCATGACTGGGCCAGCGCGCCGGCGTTGCTGCCCTCGCCGCTGCGCGGTGACGCCGGCGACCTGCCGGTGTTGGACTTCGCCGGCTGCCAGCATCACGGCGATGCCGAGGCCCGGATCGCCGAGCACCGGGCCCGGATGAAGCAGCGACACCTGACCGAGGAGCGCCGGCTGGCCTATGTGGCCTTCACGCGCGCCCGCAAGGCGCTGTATGCCTGCGGCGCTGCCTGGGGCGCGGGCAGCAAGCCCCGGCCGGCCTCGGTGTTCTTGCAGGAGTTGTGCGAGTCGGCCGACGTCGAGGTCGACGGCTGGTGGCAGCTGGCCGACGACGAGCAGAATCCGGCGGCCGGCCAGAGCCTGGGGCAGAGCTGGCCGGCCGATCCGCTGGCCGGCCGGCGGCCGCTGCTCGAGCGCGGCGCCGACCTGGTGCTGGCCGCCTTGCACGAGGCCGGCGAGCAGAGCCAGCTGGCGGCCTCCCAGCGCAGCCCGATGGCCAAGCTGTGGGAGCGGGATGTCGAGCTGCTGCTGGCCGAGCGGGCCGCGGCCGCCGAGGTCGGCGTGATCGAGGTGCTGATGCCGCGGCAGCTGTCGGTCTCGGACGTGGTGGCGCTGTCGGCCGATCCCACCGACCTGGCCCGCCGGCTGCGCAGGCCGCTGCCGCAACAACCGGCCAAGCAGGCCCGGCGGGGCACCGCCTTCCATCATTGGCTCGAACAGCGCTGGGCCGCGGAGTCGCTGCTCGATATCGAAGACCTGCCCGGGGCGGTGGACGAGCTTGCCGATGCCGGCGAACTGGAAGCGCTCAAGGCTGCCTTCGAGCGCAGCAGCTGGGCCGAGCGCACCCCGATCGCGGTCGAGGTCGGCTTCGAGATGTCCTTCGGCGCCCGGGTGGTGCGGGGCCGGATGGACGCGGTCTTCCAGGATCCGGACGGCCGTTACACCGTGGTGGACTGGAAGACCGGCAAGCCCCCGACCGGTGCCGACGCGCATGCCAAGGCGGTTCAGCTGGCTCTCTACCGGCTGGCCTGGGCCGCCATCCGCGGCGTGCCCGACACCGAACTGGACTCGATCGGCGCGGCGTTCTACTACGTCGGCGCGGACCTGACGGTGGCGCCGGCCGACCTGCTCGACGCCGGCCAGCTGCGGGAATTGATCAACGGCGAGCCGTCCTGACCGAGGCGTCGTCCCGCTTCCGGGCTGCCATCCGTGGCCGGCGGAGGATAACCTGCCGGACGTGACCAACGACGTACGTACCTTCGTGACAGACCATTCGACCGAGCTGCTGGCCGACCTCGACGCCTGGTTGCGGATCCCCGGCATCAGCGCCCAGCCCGAACGCCGCGAGGACGTCATCCGCAGCGCTGACTGGTTCGCCGAGGCCTGCCGGCGCACCGGGTTCCCGATCGTCGAGATCTGGCCCACGGCCGGGATGCCGACCGTCTATGCCGAGTGGCCCAGCCAGGACCCGGACGCGCCCACCGTCCTGGTCTACGGTCACCACGACGTGCAGCCGGTCGACCCGATCGAGCTGTGGAACACCGACCCGTTCGACCCCACCATCGACGGCCCGGTGCTGCGCGCCCGCGGCGCCTCCGACGACAAGGGCCAGCTGCTGTTCCACCTGCTCGGCCTGCGCGCCCACCTGGCCGTCACCGGCGGCCAGGGCCCGGCGGTGCATCTGAAGTACCTGATCGAAGGCGAGGAGGAGTCCGGCTCACCGAACTTCGAACCGCTGCTGGCCGAGCGGCAGGAGCGGCTGGCCTGCGATGTCATCGTCATCACCGACACCGGCATGCTCGCCGAGGACACCCCCAGCGCGGTGACCGGGATGCGCGGCATGGTGGCGGCCGAGGTGGCCTTCCACGGACCCGACCTGGACCTGCACTCCGGTGTGTTCGGGGGCGCGGTGCCCAATCCGGCCATCGAGATCGCCCGGCTGGCCGCGGCGCTGCACGATGCCGAGGGCCGCGTCCAGATCCCCGGCTTCTACGACGACGTGCTGGAGCTGACCGAGCGGGAACGGGAGTTGCTGGCCCGGGTGCCGTTCGACGAGGCCCGCTTCCTGTCCACCAGCAAGTCCCGGGCGCTGGCCGGCGAGGCCGGTTACTCGACCCTGGAACGGCTCGGCGCCCGCCCGACCGCCGAGGTCAACGGCATCGGCGGCGGCTACCAGGGCGCCGGCGCCAAGACCATCGTGCCCAGCGATGCCTTCGTGAAACTGTCCTTCCGGTTGGTGGCGAACCAGCGTCCGGACGCCATCCGCAGCGCGGTCGAGGCGTTCGTCGCCGAGCACACCCCGGCCGGTATCGACTACCGGATCCGCTGGACGGGCGACGGGGTCGCCGCCTGCCTGGTGCCCATCGACACCCCTGCCTACCAGGCGCTGTCCAACGCGATCTGCGCCGCCTTCGACGCCGAGCTGATCCTGCCGACCCGCGAGGGCGGCTCCGGGCCGGAAGCAGCCCTGCAGAAGGTGCTGCAGGCCCCGATGGTGTTCCTCGGCGTCGGCCTGCCCGATGACCAGATCCACGCTCCGAACGAGAAGGTGACGCTGTCGATGCTCTACAAGGGCGCCGAAGCGGCCGCCCACCTGTGGGCGGAGTTCGCGGCGCTGGGCCGGAAGGGACTCACGAGCTAGATTCGAGGAGATGATCGAGCTACTGCCGGAGCCGCCGCCGGAGCCGCCGCGGGTCCCCGGCGGCCGGGGGTTGACCGTCGCGGTCACGGCCGCGGTGCTGGTGCTGGTACTGGTGGCGCTGATCAACGGCTACCGCAACCGCGACAGCGCCGCACTGCTCGGGCCGCTCGAGCTCAGCCAGCCCGTGCATCCGCCACCTCCCGGTATCACCACGCCCCCCGACGGCCGGGGTGAGCGGTTGCCGGTGGTGGCCTGCCCGCAGATCCGTGACGAGCAGTCCCGGCTGGCCTACCGCTGCATCGACAACGCGCTGCGGCAGGACGAGTCCGACACCTACCTCGGCCTGCGGATCTCGCTCAACCTGGAGGTCGAGCCGGGTTGGGTGATCAGCGAAGGCTCGGGCAACCCGGAGAGCCTGGCCAGCTCGCCGTCCAACGATGTGGTGGGCTTCCGGCAGGGTCCGCGGCCGCTCGGCCCGGGGGCGCCGTCGCCGGCTCAGGTCCGCGACGAGGTGCGCCGGCGTACCGGACTCGCCCTGGAGCGCGGCTACGGCGACAACCCGTCCAGCAGGACCATGACCGAGCACGTCAGGTCCTTCGCCGGCGTGCAGGGCTACGAACTGGTCACCGAGATCACGATCAACCCGGCTTACCGAGCGCGCCGCCACCTGGCCGCCCGCACCGAGCGGTTGTGGACCGTGGGCCTGCCCACCACGGCCGGGGTGAGCATCTTCATGCTCTCGATCCCGGACAACCGGTCGGACCTGTGGTCCAAGGCCGATGCCACCGTAGCCACCGTGCACGTTTTCTGAGCAGCCGACTTGGTTAGGGTGTCGGGGTGCCCACCACGTCGCGTACCCCGGCCTTGCCGTCGCTGTCCTTCCAGTTGCTGCACCACACCCTGCGCAACGGCCTGCGGGTCGTGCTCGCCCCGGACCGGCGAGCGCCGGTGGTCGCCATCGCGGTGTACTACGACGTGGGATTCCGGTCCGAGCCCGAAGGCCGCACCGGCTTCGCGCACCTGTTCGAGCACCTGATGTTCCAGGGGTCGGCGAACCTGGAGAAGCTGGAGCACTTTCACTACGTCCAGTCCTCCGGCGGCCTGTTCAACGGCAGCACCCACCTGGACTACACCAACTACTTCGAGCTGCTGCCCTCGCACGCCCTGGAACGCGGCCTGTTCCTCGAAGCCGACCGGATGCGCTCGCCGCGGATCACCGAGGAGAACCTCGCCAACCAGATCGACGTGGTGAAGGAGGAGATCCGGGTCAACGTGCTCAACCGGCCCTACGGTGGCTTCCCCTGGCTGCAGCTGCCCGGGTTGATGTATGACACTTTCCCCAACGCGCACAACGGCTACGGCGACTTCGTCGACTTGGAGAACAGCACGGTCGCCGACGCGGCCGAGTTCTTCGACACGTACTACGCGCCGGCGAACGCGGTCCTGTGCGTGGCCGGCGACCTCGACCCGGACGACACGCTCGCGT
>DASZEI010000067.1:0-9378 GCA_035940975.1 Jatrophihabitans sp.
TGGTCACCCTGGTCTGGCTGTACCTGGAGATCCTGCGGCTGCTGAGCTACTTCACCGGACGCAACAACTAGCCGTCCCCCACGACTAGCACGTAACTACCAAGTCGGCCCCGTCCCTCAGCGTTGAGGGACGGGGCCGCACCACGTTCCGGCCCACCTCTGGTCGGGTCGTCGGCCGTGTTCGCGCAGGGACGGCGTTCGGGCAAGGCTAGGAAAGCCGCTCCAGGATCATCGCCATGCCCTGGCCGCCGCCGACGCACATCGTCTCCAGGCCGAACTGCTTGTCATGGGTCTGCAGCGAGTTGATCAGGGTGGCGGTGATCCGGGCCCCGGTCATGCCGAACGGGTGCCCCACCGCGATGGCGCCGCCGTTGACGTTGACCTTGTCCAGCTCGAAGCCCAGCTGCTGGTAGGACGGGATGACCTGGGCGGCGAAGGCCTCGTTCAGCTCCACCAGGTCGATGTCGGAGACCGACATGCCGGCCCGGGCCAGCGCCTGCCGGGACGCCTCGACCGGCCCCAGTCCCATGATCTCCGGCGACAGGGCGGTGACCCCGGTCGCCACGATCCGGGCCAGCGGCCGCACGCCCAGCTCGGCGGCCTTGGTGTCGCTCATGATGATCAGCGCGGCCGCCCCGTCGTTGAGCGGGCAGCAGTTGCCGGCGGTGACCCGCCCGTCCGGCCGGAACACCGGCTTGAGCTGCGAGACCGCCTCGTAGGTGACTCCGGCTCGCGGGCCGTCGTCGACGCTGACCACGGCACCGGACGGCAGCGTGACCGGGGTGATTTCCTTCGCCCAGAAGCCGTTGGCGATCGACTTCTCCGCCAGGTTCTGCGACCGCACCCCGAAGTGGTCCATCTCCTCCCGGCTGACGCCCATCAGCCGGGCCAGGTTCTCCGCCGTCTGGCCCATCGGGATGTAGGGATCCGGCAGGTCACCGTGCTCCCGGGGGTCCTGCCAGCCGTCCGCACCCTCGGCGGCCACCTTCGCGGTGCGCTCCTGGGCCGGGGCGAACCGCGGGTTCTTGGTGTCGGGCAGGCCGTCGGAGGAGCCCTTGACGAAGCGCGACACCGTCTCCACGCCGGCGGAGATGAACACGTCGCCCTCGCCGGCCCGGATCGCGTGCATCGCCATCCGGGTGGTCTGCAGCGAGGAAGCGCAGTACCGGGTGACGGTGGCGCCGGGCAGGAAGTCGTAACCGAGCAGGGTGGCCACGATCTTGGCCATGTTGTAGCCCTGCTCACCGCCGGGCAGCCCGCAGCCCAGCAGCAGGTCATCGATCTCGCGCGGGTCCAGCTGCGGCACCTTGGCCAGCGCCGCGGTGATCATCTGCGCGGTGAGGTCGTCGGCCCGCATGTCGACCAGCGAGCCCTTGCCGGCCCGGCCGATGGGCGAGCGGGCGGTGGCAATGATGACGGCCTGGGGGGTGCTGGGCATCGCGGATCTCCTTGCGAGTCGGGTCGAGGCAGCGGAAAGGGCCACCGCGGGTCGCTATCCACCCATGGTGGCAGGGGTGAAAGTTTCTCCGCCGCTTTCCGTGGGCGGTATCACGGCGGGCGTGCGGCGGCGAATGAGCCGGGCCCACGGGCCACGCCGGCCGGCCGACTCGCCGTGCACCTGGGCGGGCAGCACCTCGGTGCCCGGCAGGCTCGCCGCCTTGGCCGCCGCCTTGGCCAGCGGCCGGGCCCGCCTCGAGGTGAACGGCGTGGGCGCCTCCGACACCGTGCTCAGGCCCAGCGCCGCGGCGGCCGAGGGCAGCAGCACCTCCGCCGCCCGGGCGTAACCGAGCGCCGAGGGATGGAACTGGTCGTCGGAGAAGTAGTCCCGGCTGCTGGCGAACTCCGCCCCCAGGATGTCGCCGAGGCTGACCGCCCGGCCGCCGGCGGCCACCACCGCCACCGCCTGGGCCGCGGCCAGCGTCCGGGACAGCCGGCGGGCCAGCCAGCGCAGCGGCTGCGCGATCGGCCGGATCGTCCCCAGGTCCGGGCAGGTGCCCATCACCACCGCCAGGTTCTGCTCGGTGAGGATGCTCAGCGCGGCGTTGAGATGGCGGACCGACTCCGAGGCACTGATCCGGTGGGTGACGTCGTTGGCCCCGATCATGATCACCACCAGGTCGGGTCGGTCGTCCAGCACCAGCCCGACCTGGCGCACCAGCGCCGAGCTCTGCGCGCCGACCACCGCGACGTTGTGCAACCGGATCGGCCGCTGGGCCAGCGCCGAGAGCCCCATCGCGATCTGCGCGGCCGGAGTCTCGGCGTCGGTGTGCACGCCGTACCCGGCGGCCGAGGAGTCGCCGAGCATCGCCAGCAGCAACGGTGGCTCGTCGGCCGGCACGCCGGGTGCCAGCCACACCCCGTCGGCCCGCGGCGGGTCCGCCTCGGCCGGCTGGATCCGGCGCCGGGCCAGCTTGGTCTCGCCGTAGATGACGCCGGCCACCGCCGCGCTGAGGGCCCCGAGGCTGCCCGTCCCGAAGGCGGCAGCGGTCGCCACCCGGCGCGCCCGCGATGCCCGGCTCATGCTGCTGCCTCCAGGATCATCCGTTCAATAGCACCGAATCGTTGTGCCGAGGTTAGCCTTTGCCTTATGCGCTACTACACCTCGCTCGTTGACCTGATCGGCAACACCCCGCTGGTCCAGCTTCGCAGCGTCACCCGTCACCTGGACCCCGCCACCGCGCCGCTGGTACTGGCCAAGGTCGAGTACTTCAACCCCGGTGGATCGGTCAAGGACCGGATCGCCCTGCCGATGATCGAGGCGGCCGAGCAGTCGGGTGAGCTCAAGCCCGGTGGGACCATCGTCGAGCCGACGTCGGGCAATACCGGGGTCGGGCTGGCCATCGTCGCCCAGCAGCGCGGCTACCGTTGCATCTTCGTGCTGCCGGACAAGGTCTCGCCGGAGAAGATCAACCTGCTGAAGGCCTACGGCGCCGAGGCGGTGGTCTGCCCGACCGCGGTGGCGCCGGAGGACCCGCGCTCCTACTACCAGGTCTCGGACCGGCTGGCCCGTGAGGTACCCGGCGCCTGGAAGCCGGACCAGTACGCCAACGTGAACAACTCCCGCGCCCACTACGAGGGCACCGGCCCGGAGATCTGGGAGCAGACCGAGGGACGGATCACCCACTTCGTGACCGGCGTCGGCACCGGCGGCACCATCTCGGGCACCGGCCGCTACCTCAAGGAGAAGTCGGCCGGACGCCCCGGCGGCCCGGTCCGGGTGATCGGCGCCGACCCGGAGGGCTCGGTGTACTCCGGAGGCACCGGGCGGCCCTACCTCGTCGAAGGGGTCGGCGAGGACTTCTGGCCCGCGAACTACGACCGTGAGGTGGCCGACGAGATCATCGCGGTGTCGGACTCCACGTCGTTCGAGCTCACCCGCCGGCTGGCCCGCGAGGAGGGCATGCTGGTCGGCGGCTCGTGCGGTATGGCGGTCGCGGCGGCGCTGCGGGTGGCCGAGCGGGCCGGCCCGGAGGACGTGATCGTGGTGCTGCTGCCCGACGGCGGCCGGGGCTACCTGTCCAAGGTCTTCTCCGACAAGTGGATGAGCGACTACGGCTTCCTCGACACCAGCGCCGAGACCACCGTCGGCGAGGTGCTCACCGGCAAGAGCGGCCAGACTCCGGCGCTGGTGCACGCGCACCCGAACGAGACCGTCCGCGAAGCGATCGACATCCTGCGCGAGTACGGGGTGTCGCAGATGCCGGTGGTCGGTGCCGAGCCGCCGGTGACCGCCGGCGAAGTGGTCGGCTCGGTGTCGGAGAAGGCATTGCTGGACGCGCTCTACACCGGCGAGGCGTCGCTGTCGGATCCGCTGGAGAAGCACATGTCGGCGGGGCTGCCGATCATCGGCTCGGGCGAGCCGGTCCGCAGGGCGGTCGAGGCTCTGGGCGGGGCGGACGCCCTGCTGGTGCACGTCGACGGCAAGCCGGCCGGGGTGGTCACCCGGCAGGACCTGCTGGGCTACCTGGTCAGCAAGTAGGTCAGCGGGTAGGGGAGCCGGCGCCAGCGCGCCGGCCGGTCCGGGTGGTTACAGCGCGCCAGCCAACTCGACGGCTGCCCGCTGCACCCGGGCCACCGCGGTGCTGAAGTCCTGCTGGTGCTGGCTCAGCACCACCATCAGGACCTGGTGGCCACCGATCCGGACCACCCCGGCGCTGTTGACGGCCCACCGTTCGCCATCGGAGTCGATGCCGAGCCAGCCGTTCTTGGCGGCCGTGGTGCTGCCCGGGTCGGCGGCCGCGCTGACGCCCCAGCGCTGGTCGGACTCCAGGTTGCTCATCAGCGCCAGCGCGTACCGGCGGGAGGTCGCGGTCAGCGGTGAACCGGCGGAGGTCAGCGCCCGCAGCAGGATCAGCTGATCGCCGGCCGAGGTGGTCGACAGTCCCCACTGCCCCTCGGCGTTCAGGACGGTGTCGTGTAGGCCGAGCACCGAGTGGTAGTAACGCAGGCCGGCGTTCTCGCCGATCAGCCGGAAGACCCGGTCGGCGGCGGCGTTGTCGCTGCGCTCGATCATCGCGCTGACGTCGCCGTCCTGGCTCGCGGTCAGCGGCTGGCCGCTGCGCTGGTGCTGGTAGAGCAGGGTTTCCAGCAGGTCGAGCTTGACCAGGCTGGCCAGCACCATGCCGCCCCCGGCCCCGGCCCGGCTGGACCGGCCGGTGGACAGGTCCAGCGCAGCCACCGAGTAGGAGTTCCCGGCACCGAACAGCCTGCTCAGGTCAGCGGCCAGCCGCTCGGCGGTGATCGCGGGGGTCCTGACCGGCGCGCTGGTGGCTGGTCGGACCACTATCGGAGACGGCGCCACGCTGACCGGCGCCACGCTGGCCCGCGCCACGCTGGTGTACGGCGCCACGCTGACCGGCAGCGTCATGGCCGGCGATCCGCTGGGCGGCCGTTTCGTGCCGGCGGCCCCGGCGCAACAGTGCCGGACGGTCCGAGTTCGCCAACCACCGGCGTCGGCGGTCAGCAGCACTGCCGCGACCGCCAGTGCCGCGGTGAGCCGTCCGGTTCGCATGCGGGGATTGTTGCCTATTTCGGTGTTCGGTGTGTCTAGTGCGGCTCAGACTGTGATGCGCCCGGAATGTGTATCCCGGCGGGCACGGCGCGGGCGGGCAGTAATCTGGGCGCTATGGGCATCTCCATCGACGGCAGTGACGCACCAGGCCAGCTCGGTTTCAACTCCCGAGCGATCCATGCCGGCCAGGAACCTGACCCGATAACCGGAGCGGTTGCCGTGCCGATCTATCAGACCTCCACCTACAAGCAGGACGGCGTCGGCGGCCTGCGGGGCGGCTATGAGTACAGCCGGTCGGCCAATCCGACCCGGACGGCGCTGGAGGAGTGCCTGGCAGCGGTGGAGGGCGGCGAGCGGGGGCTGGCCTTCGCCTCCGGCCTGGCCGCCGAGGACACCCTGCTGCGGACGCTGTGCGTGCCCGGTGACCACATGCTGCTGCCCGACGACGCCTACGGCGGCACCTACCGGCTGGTTGCCCGGGTGCTGACCCGCTGGGGCATCGACTTCACCCCGGTCGCCATGCACGACACTGCCGCGGTGGCCGCCGCGATGCGGCCCAACACCCGGGTCATCTGGGTCGAGACGCCCACCAATCCGCTGCTCAACATCGTCGACATCGCGGCGCTGGCCGAGATCTCGCGGCAGCACCAGAGCCTGCTGGTGGTCGACAACACCTTCGCCTCGCCCTACCTGCAGCAGCCGCTGGCACTGGGCGCCGACATCGTGGTGCACTCCACCACCAAGTACCTGGGCGGGCACTCCGACGTGGTCGGCGGTGCGCTGGTAACCCGGGACGCCGAGGTCGGCGAGCAGTTGGCCTTCCACCAGAACGCGATGGGCGCCGTCAGCGGCCCGTTCGACGCCTGGCTGGTGTTGCGCGGCATCAAGACGCTCGGCGTGCGGATGGACCGGCACTGCTCCAACGCCGAGCAGATCGTGCGGTTCCTCGGGCAGCACCCGGCCGTCTCCAGCGTGCTGTACCCGGGCCTGCCCCAGCACCCCAACCACGACGTCGCCGCCCGGCAGATGACCGCCTTCGGCGGCATGGTGTCCTTCCGGATGCGCGGCGGCGAGGAGGCGGCGCTCAAGGTCTGCGAGCTGACCCGGCTGTTCACCCTGGGCGAGTCCCTCGGCGGTGTCGAGTCGCTGATCGAGCACCCGGCCCGGATGACGCACGCCAGCGTGGCGGGCTCAGCGCTGGAGGTTCCCGGCGACCTGATCCGGCTGTCGGTCGGCATCGAGAACATCGAGGACCTGCTTGCGGACCTCAATGCGGCCCTGGCCTGAGCCGGTTCGCGTCGGCGGCCGCTAGCAGACGGTGAGAACGGCGGTGAGGAGGACGGTGAGGTTCACAACCGGTGACCGGTGGCTGGCGGCGGCGACGCTGGCCGGCTTCGGGGTGGTCGCGCTGGCGGCCCGGGCCCATCCGGCCTCGCTCGGTCCCGACGCGGCGGCCGGCGAGCACGGCGCGCCCAGGGGCGTCACCACGAGCGTGCCTCCGCCGGTGGACAACTGCTCGACGCCGCCGCTGTTGCAGGGACGCTCGGTCTCCATCGCCGCCGACCAGCCGGCCCACTGTCACCACCCCAACGACCACACCTCCTGGGTGCCCTGGTCCTTCCTGCATCTGATGGTGGCCAGCCTCGTGTTGCTGTCGGTGATCGCTCTGGTGGTGGCGCTCGTACCGCGGCTGCCCCGCTGGAGGCGCTCCCGGCCGCGCCGGGCGCGAGCCCGGCCGGTCGAGCTGGCTCCTGACGATCTGGTCAGGGAGGTCTCTCGCACGCTGGCCTCGACGATGTCCCAGCTGGCCGGCGGCCAGATCCGGGACGGGGTGATCCTGTGCTGGCACCGGCTGGAGCAGACTGCTGAGGCGGCCGGCCTGCGCCGCTCGCCCGCCGAGACCTCCTCCGAGCTGGCCGAGAAGTTGCTGGCCACCCTGCCGTTGAGCGAGGCACCGTTGAACCGGCTGGCGGCGCTGTACCGCGAGGCCCGGTTCTCCAGCCATCCGATCCCGGCCGCGGCGGTCGACCAGGCCCGGGCGGACCTGGCCCAGCTGCGCGCCGAACTCGAGGCGGCCGCGGCCGGCGGGCTGCCCGCCCGAGCCGGACATGGCTGAGCCGGTGCGCCGGCCGGCCCAGCTGTGGTTGCGGCTGGCGCTGGCCGCCGGGCTGGGCCTGGCGGCCGGCATTGCCGTGCTGCTGGTCGTCACCGCCGCGGGTGGCGACCCGCGCCCGGAACTGTGCGTCGGAATCGGCATGGCGACCGCGCTGCTGGTCCAGCTGGTGCGCGAGACCGCCACCGACCCGCAGCTGCCGGAGTTCATCGAGCCGTCGGAACCGGGCGGCAACGAGTACTTCAGCAGGCTGCGGCAGCTGGAACGCCGGCTGGAAGCGGCCAGCCGGGACGGTTCGAAGTACGACCGCAACGTGCGCCCGGTGCTGGCCCGGCTGGCCACCGAGCGGTTGCGGCAGAAGTACGGGATCGATCCGGGCAGGCAGCCCATCCAGGCCAGAGAAGTGCTAGGAGAGCAGTTGTGGTCGCTGACCCTCGCGCCGGCCGAACCGGCCAGTCCGCCACCCAGCCACGCCCAGCTGAGCACGCTGGTGGCCCAGATCGAGGCGCTGTGACGGACGCGCCGGCCGCTGCGGATGCCTGTGACCGGGTGCTGGCCGAGGTGGGTCGGGCCGTGGTCGGCAAGCGCGGCCGACTGGAGCTGGTGCTGGCCGGCATCCTGGCCGGCGGCCACGTCCTGATCGAGGACAACCCGGGGCTCGCCAAGACCCTGGCCGCGCGGTCCTTCGCGCAGGCGCTCGGGCTGGAGTTCCGCCGGATCCAGTTCACCCCCGACCTGCTGCCCTCCGACATCACCGGCTCGTTCGTCTATGACCAGCGGCAGGGCGAGTTCTCCTTCCGCGCCGGGCCGCTGTTCGCCGGCCTGCTGCTGGCGGACGAGATCAACCGCACGCCGCCCAAGACCCAGGCGGCGCTGCTGGAAGCGATGCAGGAGCGCCAGGCCACCGTCGAGGGCCGTACCTTCGCGCTGCCCGAGCCGTTCCACGTGATCGCCACCGCCAACCCGATCGAGTACGAGGGCACCTACCCGCTGCCCGAGGCCCAGCTGGACCGGTTCCTGCTCCGGGTGTCGTTCGGCTACCCCAGCCAGAACGAGGAATGGCAGGTGCTGCAGCGGCGGATGGCGCGCCGGGCCGAGGCGATCACCCTGAACCCGGTGCTGGACGCGGCCGGGCTGCGGGCGGTGCAACGGGTGGTGGAGGAGATCGAGGTGGAGGAGAGCGTCGGGCGGTACTGCGTCGCGCTGGTCGACGCGACCCGGTTCCACCAGCACCTGCTGGTCGGTGCCTCACCCCGCGGCGCGCTGGCGTTGCTGCTGGTGGCCCGGGCCTACGCCCTGATCAACCATCGCGACTTCGTGACCCCGGAGGACGTCAAGGCCGTCGCGGTGGCCGCGCTGGCGCACCGGGTCACGCTGCGTCCGGAGATGTGGATGCGGCAGCTGATGCCCGCCGAGGTGATCTCGACGGTGCTGGCCGAGGTGCCGGCACCGGTCACCGGCACCGACCGGCCACGGATGCCGTCGGCGAGCCGGTCATGAGCGTCGAGCCGGCCGGGAGTGCCGAGCCGGCCGGGAGTGCCGAGCCGGCCGGAAGTGCGGAGCCGGCCGGGAGTGCCCGCCGAGCCGCCGCGCCGGTGGCGCGCTGGTCCCCGACCCTGGCGCTCGGATCCGCGCTCGGCAGCGCCGCGGTGCTGCTGGGCTTCGCGGTGCTGCTGGGCCGCCAGGACCTGCTGCTGCTGGCGCTGCCGCTGGCGGTGGGTACCGTGCTGCCGTTGCTGAGCCGGGCCCACCGTGCCCCGACGGTTCGGATCCGCACCGGCGCCGCCACCCTGTTCGAGGGCCAGTCGACGACCTTCAGCCAGCAGCTCTACGCTGCCGACGCGCTCGACGTGATCCGGTTGCGGACCCGGCTGGAAGGCTGGATCGAGCTGCCTGACGGCGGTCAGGACCTCTGCACGACGGCCGGCTCGGACTCCGAGGTCACCGTCGACCACCGGCTGTTCGCGCCACGCTGGGGGCGTAGCCGGATCGGCCGGATCAGCATGAGCGTCACCACCGCGCACGGCCTGCTGCGCAGCTCGGTGGCCGACAGGGAGATGGTTGCGCTGGCCACCATCCCGCTGCGCGCCGAGTTCTCGGCCACCGACCTGGTGCCGACCGCCCCCGGCATCGTCGGTGCGCACCGATCCCGCCGGATCGGCGAAGGGGTCGACCCGGCGGGGGTGCGGCCGTTCGTGGCCGGCGACCGGCTGCGCCGGATCAACTGGCCGGTGTCGCTGCGGACCGGGGAGCTG
>DASZEI010000068.1:0-11411 GCA_035940975.1 Jatrophihabitans sp.
GCCTGCTGGACGCCCTGCGAGCCGGTCTTGCCCTGGCCCGCGAAGCCGGCCTTGGACGAGTCCTTGTCGGGCTTGGAGGTGAAGCCGGCCGGGTCGTTGGCGGCCAGGTACTTCTCGAAGTTCTGGGTGGTGCCGGAGGAGTCGCCGCGGTAGAACACCGTGATCGGGGTCGAGGGCAGCGAGGCGTTGGCGTTCAGGGCCTTGATGGCCGGGTCGTTCCAGGTGGTGATCTTGCCCAGGAAGATCCTGGTGATGAGCTGCGGGGTCAGGGTCAGGTCCTGGACACCGTTCAGCTTGTAGGCGAGGGCGATCGGGCCGGTCACCATCGGCAGGTTCAGCGCCGGCGAGCCGCAGGCGGCGCTGGCCTTGGCCACCTCGCCCTTGGTCGGGTCCAGAGCGGAGTCCGAGCCCGCGAAGTCGTCCTGCTTGGCGATGAAGTTCGAGACGCCGGCACCCGAGCCGGTGCCGTTGTAGGTGATGGTGGTACCGCCGCAGGCGGCCTGGAAGTCCTTGATCCACTGCTCCATCGCGTTCTTCTGCGCGGTGGAACCTTCGGCCTTGAGCGAGCCGGTGGCACACCCGAGCTTGCCGGCTGAGCTCGAGCCTGGCTCGGTACTGCCGCCGGCGCTCGCCGACGGGCCGCTGGAACCGCAGCCGGTCAGCGCGATAGCGCCGGCCGCGAGCCCGGCCAGAAGGCCGGTGCGGGTGGTGATCGACACCAGTGGTCCCTTTCGTGGTTCGTCGGGCCGCGCTGAGCGGGGGGCGCCGCAGCGCGGCCGTCGTGAGTCGTTGACGAAAGGAACGCTAAGCAGCCGAGGTGGCCGATCGGGTGGTGCGCGGTGAACGGGACGTGAACGGCTGCCGGCCGGTCGGGTCAGCCTGCCGCGAACTGGATGTCGCGGGCGAAGACGGTGAATCCCAAGCTTTCGTAGAGGTTGCGGGCGGGGCTGTTGTCGGCCTCGACGTAGAGCAGCACGGTGCCCAGCTCACGCTCGCGCAGGTAGCGCAGCCCGGCGACCAGCAGCACCTTGCCGAGCTTGAGCCCCTGGGCCGCCGGGTCCACCCCCAGCACGTACACCTCACCCATCGGTTCCGGCGTCTCGGTGTGCACCTTCGTCCAGTGGTAGCCCAGCAACTGCCCGTCCCGCTCGGCCAGCAGGAAACCGTCGACGTCGAACCACGGCGCGGCGAGCCGGTCGTCGAGATCGTCTCTGCTCCAGCGGCCCTGTTCGGGATGGGAAGCGAAAGCGCGGGCATTGACGGCCAGCCACGCCTCGTCGTCCAGGCCCGGCTGGAACGTCCGGATGCTGACACCGTCGGGCAGCCGCGGCTCGGGCAGCTCCAGGTCGGTCAGCGAGCGACGCAGCTGCAGCAGGGTGCGCACCGGTTGCCAGCCGGCCTGGGTGGCGGCCTGGGCCGCGACGCTGTTGCGCCCGTGCGCCCACAGCCGCAGTCCGGCCGGACCCACCAGCCGTCCGGCGGCCTCGAGCAGCTCGGCTGCCACCAGCGGATCGGTGGCCACCAGTTCCACCGCGTACCCGGAGTTGCCGGCGTCGCCGGGCTCGTCCGGCTCCAGCTGGGCGTAGCCGAGCAGGATGCTGTCCTGCTGGTAGACCAGGTGCCGCACCGGTGGGCCGGCGCTCAACCGCAGCAAGGCCCGCTCGCTCAGCGGCGGGCTGTCGGCCGAGTCCGGGCTCTGGCGCGCGAGCGTGCCGATCGCTTCCGCGATGGCCGGGCTGAGGGCGGCTACGTCGGCGATCGGCGAGGTCACCCGGCCAGGCTAGCGGGCCGGCCCGCGGGCCCGGGTGGGTTCTGCCGCGTGCGGGTAGCTGTCCTCGGTGGAATCGCCGCCCCGGGCGCGCAGGCCGGGCTCGGCCGGCTTGACGAACTTGTAGCCGACGTTGCGGACGGTGCCGATCAGTGCCTCGGACTCGACGCCCAGCTTGGCGCGCAACCGGCGCACGTGCACGTCGACGGTGCGGGTGCCCCCGAAGTAGTCATAGCCCCAGACCTCCTGCAGCAGGTGCGAGCGGGTGAACACCCGGCCCGGGTGCTGGGCCAGGAACTTCAGCAGCTCGAACTCCTTGTAGGTCAGGTCCAGCACGTTCGACTTCAGCTTGGCGGTGTAGGTGGCCTCCTCGATGGTGAGGTCACCGACCTTCACCACGCCCGGTTCGCCTTCGAGCACCGAGTTGCGCCGGGCCAGCGCCAGCCGCAGCCGGGCGTCGACCTCGGCCGGGCCGGCGGTGTCGAGCAGCACGTCGTCGATCGCCCAGTCCGCCGACAGCGCGACCAGGCCGCCTTCCTTGAGCACCGCGATGACCGGCAGGCTCACACCGGCGGTGGCCAGCACCTTGGTGAACGCCCGGGCGCCCGCCAGGTTGAACCGGGCGTCGACCAGCACCGCGTCGGCGGCGGTGCTCAGCAGCGGGCTGACGTCGAATTCGAAGACGTTGACCTGGTGCCCCAACAAGCCGAGGGCAGGAAGCACCTCGGTGGTCGGCTGCGCGGCCGTGGTGAGGAGAGAGATCTCCATGACGCCCTCCCGGCTGTGCCGGTAGTGATGACAACGGGAACAATGCTCCCATGATCAGGGGTCCGGAACCTGTGCGCCTTCGGACAGCGGACGACATTGTTCTATCGGCCGACTATTACACCGAGGTTTCCGACGGTCCGGCCTACCTGGTCGGGCACGGCTTCACCGGCTCGTCCCGGACGCCTCCGGTGGTCCGGATCGCCGAGCGATTGCGCGAGTCCGGCGGGTCGGTGCTGGTGCTGAACTTCAGAGGACACGGGGCCTCGGAGGGGATGTCCACGATCGGGGTGGACGAGATCGTCGACGTCGAGGCGGGGGTGGGTTGGCTGCGCGCCCGGCGTCCGGGTGTGCCGGTAGTCACAGTCGGCTTCTCGATGGGCGCCTCGATCGTGATCCGCTACGCCGGCCTGGGCGGCAACCCGGCGGCCGTGGTGGCGGTCAGCGGGCCCGGCCGCTGGTACGAGCGCGGCACCGAGCCGATGCGCCGGCTGCACCTGGGCGTCGAGACCCGGCTGGGCCGGTTGGTGCTGCACCGGGCGTTCCGGACCCGGATCGGCGGCGGCTGGGACGTGCTGCCGGCCTCGCCGGTGGAGGTCGCCCCCGCGGTGAGCGCGCCGCTGCTGGTGGTGCACGGCGACGCCGACCCCTACTTCGGCCTGGAACACCCCCGGATGCTGGCCGCCGCGGCGCCGAACTCCGAACTCTGGATCGAGGCCGGCCTGGGGCACGCCGAGAACGCCATGACCCCGCAGCTGCTGGAGCGGATCGCCGGTTGGGCGCGCCGGACGGTCGGGACGCCTGCCACCGGGACGTCTGCCACCATGAACCGGTGACCGTGGACAGCCCCGTGACGCCCACGCCGCAGCCCTCGGCCGCCGCGGCCGGCACCGTGCAGATCCAGCTGGCGGTGCTCACCGCGCTGGCCGGCGGGCTGCTGGCCGCCGGGTCCTACCTGGGCATCGTGGCGCTGCTGGTGGCGGTCTGCCTGGTGCAGCTGCTGCTGGCGATCAGCTGGCTGTTCGGCACCGCGGTGCCCGGCCGGATGGGCGGGCTGGTGCTGGCGGTGCTGGCGGCGGCCGGCGCCGACGCTGCCACCATGCACTGGTCCGACAGCGGCTACTCGCCGGTGCTCGGGGTGCTGGGGATGGCGGTGCCGCTGCTGTTCGCCCACCAGCTCAGCCGGGGCGTGGTGCGCACCCGGGTGCTGGAATCACTGGGCGACATCACGGTGCTGCTGGTGGCCCTGGTGGCGCTGGCCGGCCTGCTGGTGCTGCGCAGGCAGGACAGCGGCGACCTCATCACGCCGGCGGTGCTCGGCGCGATCACCGCCGGGCTGGTAGCCGGCCACTTCACCGACGCGGTCTTTCCGGTGCTTCGGTTCGACCCCGCGGTCGATCGTGGCCTGCCCGCCGTCGTGGTCGGGGTGCTGGTGGGTGCCGCGGTGGGGCTGCTCGGCCTGCGGCGGGTCATCGACTTCACCGGTGGCCGGGGTGCCTTCGTCGGCGCCGCGATCGCCGCGGTGGCCTGCCTGCTGTCCATCGGCGCGGCGTTCAGCGGGGTGCATTCGAGCGTGGCCGCGCCCGGTACCGCCGGGCCTGCGGGGCCGGCCGTCCGGCTGCGCCCGGTGGCCGCGGTGCTGATGACCCTGGCGCTGAGCACGCCGGCCGCCTACGTACTGGTCAACGCGCTGTCCGGCTGAGAGCTCCAGGTCGCCACTTGGCCGGTCGCGGACAGGTGGCTAGTCTGAAGCCACTATGGGTCAGCTGCTCACCTCCCGACGCGCCGTGGATCTGTGCCGCGTCGGCAGCGCGCTGTGTCCGCTTCGCTGATCGGGTAGCCCGGCCGGCCTACTCCCGGAACTGCCCGAACCACCTCGCCGTGTGCTCCCGCACCCCGCGGCCCTCGATAACCCCGTGACGGTTCCGTCGAAGATCTCCCCTACTGATCAAGGAGTACAACCATCATGAGCCGCTCCGAAGCGCTCGTCTCGGCCGACTGGGTCGAGAAGAACCTCAACACTGACGGCGTGGTGATCGTCGAGGTCGACGAGGACACCGCCGCCTACGACACCGGCCACATCACCGGCGCGGTCAAGCTGGACTGGAAGGCCGACCTGCAGGACCCGGTCGTGCGCGATGCGGTCAGCAAGCAGGACTTCGAGAAGCTGATGTCGGCCAAGGGCATCAGCAACGACGACACCGTGGTGCTCTACGGCGGCAACAACAACTGGTTCGCCGCCTACGCCTACTGGTACTTCAAGCTCTACGGCCACCAGGACGTCAAGCTGCTCGACGGCGGCCGCAAGAAGTGGGAGCTCGAAGGCCGCGAGCTGTCCAAGGACGAGGTGTCGCGCCCGGCGACCGAGTACCACGCCCAGGACCAGGACCTGTCGATCCGGGCGTTCCGTGACGAGGCGATCGCCGCGATCGGCAACAAGAATCTGGTGGACGTCCGCTCGCCCGACGAGTTCTCCGGCAAGCTGCTGGCCCCGGCGCACCTGCCGCAGGAGCAGTCCCAGCGCGGTGGCCACATCCCGACCGCGCTGAACGTGCCGTGGTCCAAGGCTGCCAACGAGGACGGCACCTTCAAGTCCGACGACGAGCTGACCAAGCTCTACGCCGACGCGGGCCTGGACACCGGCAAGGACACCATCGCCTACTGCCGGATCGGTGAGCGCTCCAGCCACACCTGGTTCGTGCTGCACGAGCTGCTCGGGCACTCCAACGTCAAGAACTACGACGGCTCGTGGACCGAGTACGGCTCGCTGATCGGCGTCCCGATCGAGAAGGGCTGAGCCGCGATGAGGATCGTCAGCGAGCGCTCGCGCGAAGAGGGAGACAACTGATGTGCGGAGCGCCGCCCCAGGCCCCCACGTTGCCGCCGAACGTCGACATCACCAAGGAGACGGTGATCTACGGAACGGTCTCCAAGGACGACGCGCCGGTATCGGGGGCCTACGTCCGGCTGCTCGATGGCACCGGGGAGTTCACCGCCGAGGTGCTGACCTCGGCCACCGGTGACTACCGGTTCTTCGCCGCGCCCGGCGAGTGGACGCTGTCGGTGCTGCACCAGTCAGGCTCCGCGCGCCAGCCGGTCAGCGCTGCGGCGCCCGGCCTGGTCGAGGCGTCGCTGGCACTGTCGTAGCGGAGGAGCTGTCGTAGCGGTGAGGTCTCAGTAGACCAGCGCCTGGGTGTTCGGTTGCAGGATCTCGTCGACGAAGGTCGCCGAGCCGGCGATCCGGACGCCCGGGATCAGCTGGTCCTGCGTGATGGCCCGCCGCTGGGCGCACTGGGTGCACACCGTCAGCGTGCCCAGCTCGAGCACCGCGTCGCGCAGCTGCGCCAGTGGCGCCGAGTGCGGCAGCACGAAGCTCTCGGCCCGCTCGGGTAGTCCGAACCAGGTGGCATCGCCGGTCAGCCAGAGTCCGACGCCAATCCCGGTGGCCACGGCGGTGGCGGCGACGGTGAAGGCCTGCGCGCATCGCTCGGGCTGCTCGGCGCCGGCGGTGCACTTGATGATCAGGGTGCGGGGCGGAATGTCCACAGCGACTATCCTCTCCTGCCATGGAGCCGTTTTTCATCATCCTGCTCATCGTCGCTTTCCTGGCGGTCGGCGCCATGGCCGCCCTGATCGTCGGCAAGCTGTTCGCGGGCCAGCAGTAGGTGTCCGAGCCCTCCGTACCGTCGGCCGGCGGCTCGCCGCAGCCCGCGGTGCCCCAGCCCACCGACACCACCGATCTTCGGTCCGGGCCTGAGATCAACCCGGGGCTGCTGGCGGTGCTGGCGCTGGTGGGGCGCTGGTCCGGCTTCGGCAGCGGCGCCAAGCCCGCCACCGGTGAGGAGTTCCGGTACGCCCAGCGGGTGAGCTTCGCCCACGACGGGCGGCCGTTCCTGGCCTACGAGTCGCGTACCTGGCTGCTCAATCCTGACGGTTCGGTGCTGCGGCCGGCGTTCCGGGAGAACGGCTTCCTGCGGATGGGCAGCGGGCAGGACGAGCTGGAGCTTGTGCTGGCGACCGCGGTGGGCATTGTCGAGGTGTTCACCGGGCTGGCCGGCGATTCCCGGTGGGAACTGGCCAGCTCGGCGGTGGCCCTGACCCGCTCGGCCAAGCAGGTGGCCGGCGAGCGCCGGTTGTACGCGATCACCGGCGAGAAGCTGATGTACGCGCAGGAGCTGGCCCTGACCCCGGGGGACTACCGCCCGCATCTCAACGCCAGCCTGACCCGCGACTGAGCCGAACAGGCGACTGACGGCGGACCGGTCCGGATCCGCGACCGCCGGGACGGCGACCAGACCCCGCAACCAGGTCCAGACATGTGAAAACCCCGAGCCGGTTCACCGTGAACCTGTTGCCGGTCGGACCAGCCCGGCGACTCGGGGTTTCGTGGAGGGCACCGGACTAGCCGGCGACCTCCTCAGGTGTCCGAGAAAGCATCAAGTTCTGGACCACCTCCTTTCCCATACGGCTACTAATCTACTTCGCTGCTCCGGATCCGGCCAGCCTTTTCATGGCAACGCCATACCATGGACCGATCATGGCCCACGAGCATCCCGCGCCGCCTGATTCGCTGGCCGGCCGGCTCCACGACCGCGGCCTGCGGATGACTCCGCAGCGCCAGCGCGTTATGGCTGCCGTGACGCAACTGGTGCACGCCACCCCCGACCAGGTGGCCGAGGCGGTGCCCGAGGTCGACCTGACCACGGTGTACCGCACCCTGGAAGTGCTGGAGCAGATCGGCCTGCTGGCCCACACCCATCTCGGCCACGGGGCGCCGTCCTACCGGCTGGCCGGCGACGACCACGTGCATGTGGTCTGCCATCACTGCTCGTCGGTGGTGGACATGTCCTCGGGCCTGGCGGACGCGCTGGCCGACCGGCTGTTGGCCGAGCGTGGCTTCGTGCTGGACCGCTCGCATTTCACCGTCTTCGGCACCTGCGCCGACTGCGCCGCCCGCTCTGCCGGAGGAAACCATGGCTGACTACCGCTCACCGCTGCTCGGCTGGCCCGGCGCGGTCGAAGCCGGCGGCCCCGACGCCGGAACCGCCTGGCACTACGGCGACCCGCTCGGTGAGCAGCGCCGGGCAGCGGCCGGCGCGGGCCTGATCGACGGCTCGCACCGCGACGTCCTGGTGGTGCCCGGACCGGACCGGCTGGGTTGGCTGCACGCGATCTGCTCCCAGCACCTGAGCGCCCTGGCCGACGGGGACTCCACCGAGGCGCTGGTGCTCTCACCCAACGGGCACGTCGAGCAGCACTGGCAGCTGACCGAGCTCGGCGACCAGGTGTGGATCGACACCGAGCCGGGTGCGGCGGACGAGGTGCTCGGCTACCTGCTGAAGATGCGGTTCCTCAAGCGGGTGGAACCGGCCGTGGTCACCGCCGAGTTCGCGGTGCTGTCGCTCGTCGGGCCGCAGGCGCCCGAGGTGCTGGAGCGGGCCGGCCTGCCGGTGCCTGTCGAGCGAGCGGTGCCCTTGCCCGACTCCCCGGACAAAGGCTTCGTGCGCCCGGCCCTGTCGGCCGGCGGCCCGCTGGACCTGATCGTCGACCGGGCGGAACTGGCCGCCGTAGCCGACCGGCTGCGCGCCGCCGGGGCGCAGCCGACCGGCAGTTGGGCCGCCGCCGCGCTGCGAGTCGAGCGCCGCCGGCCGCGGCTGGGCGTCGACACCGACCACCGGACGCTGGCTCACGAGGCGGGCTGGATCGGCTCGGCGGTGCACCTGGACAAGGGCTGCTACCGCGGCCAGGAAACGGTCGCCCGGGTGCAGAACCTGGGCAAGCCGCCGCGCCGGCTGGTGCTGCTGCACTTGTCCGGGGACTCTGAGCAGCTGCCGGTGCCGGGCAGCCCGGTCGAGCGGGACGGCCGGGTGGTCGGCTTCGTCGGCACCGCCGTGCAGCACCACGAGCTCGGCCCGATCGCGCTGGCCATCGTCAAGCGCGGACTGACCGGCGAGGACGTGCTGAGCGTGCCGGGGCATGCGGCGGTGCTCGACCCGGCAGACGCCGTGGCCGAACTCCCCACCGGCTTCGCCGGCCGCGCCGGCAGTACCTCCACCACCACCGCCTGACCTGCCACCGCCCTGACCTGCCACCGCCTGACCTGCCAGCCGCGCAGTCACCGGCGCCTGGCCCATCGCGATCGTCGGTCGCCGGGCAGGCCAGGTTTGCCATCGCCGGAGCGGCTGGGTCATGGTGGATTCATGACACGTTTCGGCTACACGTTGATGACCGAGCAGAGCGGACCGAAGGAGCTGGTGCGCTACGCGGTGGCGGCCGAGCAGGCGGGCTTCGACTTCGAGGTCTCCAGCGACCACTACTTCCCGTGGCTGGACGCGATGGGGCACTCGCCCTACGCCTGGTCGGTGCTGGGCGCGGTAGCCCAGGCCACCGAGCGGGTCGACCTGATGACCTACGTGACCTGCCCGACCATGCGCTGCCACCCGGCGGTGGTCGCCCAGAAGGCCGCCACCCTCGGCCTGCTCTCCGACAATCGCTTCACCCTCGGGCTGGGGTCCGGCGAGAACCTCAACGAGCACGTGATCGGCGAGGGCTGGCCGGTGGCGGGCGTCCGGCAGGACATGCTGGCCGAGGCGATCGAGATCATCCGCGCGCTGCACACCGGCGAGCTGACCACCTGGGTAGGGGAGTACTTCCGGGTCGACTCGGCCCGGGTCTGGGACCTGCCCGACGCCGGCGTGCCGCTGGCCATCGCGGTCTCCGGTGACCGCTCGATCGCCGAGTTCGCGCCGCTGGCCGACCACATGATCGCCGTCGAGCCCGACGCCGAGCTGATCACCGGCTGGGACCAGACCCGGGCCGACGAGGGGCTGCCGGCCGGCCGCAAGATCGGTCAGGTGCCGATCTGCTGGGGGCCGGACAAGGACCAGGCGATCGCCCGCGCCCACGAGCTGTTCCGGTGGTTCGGCGGCGGCTGGAGCGTCAACGCCGACCTGCCGACTCCGGCCGGCTTCGAGGGCGCTAGCCAGTTCGTCCGGCCCGAGGACGTCGCCGGATCGATCGCCTGCGGACCGGACCTGGACGAGCTGGCCGAGTCGTTGCGGCCGTTCTGGGAGGCCGGCTACACCGACGTGGCGCTGGTGCAGGTGGGCGATGAGAACCAGCAGGAGTTCCTGGACAAGATCGCCGAGCCGCTGCTGGAGAAGTTGCGGGCCGCGGCCGGCTCCTGACGGTCGCCGCGGGCCAGCCTTGACAGCTGGGTAGTGTGGAAATCGAGGGCGAAAGGATCACCGGTGGACTTGCGAAAGACCTTGCTGTCATGGCCGGTTCTGCGCCAGATCGCCGACGGTGATCCGCTCGGGCGGGGCCGGGCGGTGCAGTCCGAGCACACCGCCAACCTGACCGCCCGCACCGAGACCGCCGACCGGATGGTCAAGAGCGTCTGCCCGTACTGCGCGGTCGGCTGTGGCCAGCGGGTCTACGTCAAGGACGAGAAGGTCATCGGAATCGAGGGCGATCCGGACTCGCCGGTCAGCCGTGGTCGGTTGTGCCCCAAGGGCTCGGCCAGCGAGCAGTTGGTGAACTCGCCCGGCCGGCAGACCACGATGCTGTACCGCCGTCCGGGTGGCACCGACTGGGAGCCGCTGGACCTGGAGACCGCCACCGACATGATCGCCGACCGGGTGCTGGCCAGCCGGTCGCGCACCTGGCAGCAGGCCGACGAGCACGGCCGACCGTTACGGCGGACCATGGGCATCGCCGCCCTCGGCGGGGCGACCCTGGACAACGAAGAGAACTACCTGATCAAGAAGCTGTTCACCGCTCTGGGTGCCATCCAGATCGAGAACCAGGCCCGTATTTGACACAGCGCCACCGTCCCCAGTTTGGGGGCCTCGTTCGGACGTGGCGGCGCCACCTCCTTCCTGCAGGACCTGCAGAACTCTGACTGCATCGTCATCCAGGGCTCGAACATGGCCGAGTGCCACCCGGTCGGATTCCAGTGGGTGATGGCGGCCAAGGCCCGTGGCGCCAAGGTGATTCACATCGATCCGCGGTTCACCCGGACCTCGGCGGTGGCCGACCAGCACGTGCCGCTGCGGGCTGGCAGCGACATCGTCTTCCTCGGCGCGATCGTCAACTACATCCTGGCCAACGAGAAGTACTTCCGTGAGTACGTGCTGGCCTACACCAACGCCGCCACCCTGCTGCGCGACGACTTCGTCGACGTGGACGATCTGGACGGCGTGTTCTCCGGCTATGACCCCGAGACCGGGATGTATGACACCTCGACCTGGACCTACAAGGGGCAGGACGAAGGTCACGCGGCTGCCGGTATGCAACGCACCGCGTCGGGCGGCGAATCCGATTCGCAGGTCGATGACGCGGGCAGTGGCGGCAGCGGTCAGGAGAGCGAGGTCTCGCAGAGCGAGCGCGGCGGCGGGCACGAGATGGGCGGTCACGGCGCGAAGCTGAAGCACGCCGAGGTCGAGCGCGACGAAACGCTGCAGCATCCGCGCTGCGTGTTCCAGGTGCTCAAGCGGCACTACGCCCGCTACACCCCCGAACTCGTCGAGCAGGTCTGCGGGGTGTCGCCGGGGGACTTCCTCAAGGTCTGCCAGGCGGTCACCGACAACAGCAACCGCGAGCGCACCACCGCCTGGGTGTACTCGGTCGGCTGGACCCACCACACGGTGGGCGTGCAGTACATCCGCGGCTCGGCGATCATCCAGCTGCTGCTCGGCAACATGGGCCGCCCCGGCGGCGGCATCATGGCGCTGCGCGGACACGCCAGCATCCAGGGCTCGACCGACATCCCGACGCTGTTCAACCTGCTGCCCGGATACCTGCCGATGCCCATGGCCGGACCGCACGACACGCTCGACGAGTATCTCGGCGAAATCGCCAGCCCGCACCAGAAAGG
>DASZEI010000069.1:0-1980 GCA_035940975.1 Jatrophihabitans sp.
CGTCCACACCGGCTCGCTGGCCGACCTGACGGCTGCCGGCGCGCGGGTGCTGGAGCCGGCCACCGCCGAGCGTGCCTGGACGGTGTTGAGCGACCCGGACGGCCAGGAGTTCTGCGCCTTCGTCCGCGACGAGGTTCCTGACTACCGGTTGTACGAAGTGGTGATCGACTGCGCCGAACCGGAGCAGCTGGCGCGCTGGTGGGCCGCGGTGCTGGGCGGCGAGCTGGAGGGCGACGGCGATGAGTGGTGCCTGAGCAAGGTGCCGGCAGTTCCGTTCGAGTACCTGGTGTTCGGGTCGGTCCCCGAACCGAAGGTGGGAAAGAACCGGGTGCACTGGGATGTCGAGGTGGCCGACCCGCAGCAGCTCATCGACGCCGGCGCCACCCTGCTGCGGCCGCGCGGCGGCGACATCAGCTGGCACGTGCTGGCTGACCCGGCCGGCAACGAGTTCTGCGCGTTCTCCCCGGCTGCCGGCCAGAGCGCGTCGAGCTGAAGGATAAGGTGCCTTTGTGCCCAGCAGCCTTCACGCCCGAGCCGTCGACTGGCTCGGCGCCCACCAGAACGAGCTGGTGGGCTGGCGGCGCGAGCTGCACAGCCACCCCGAGGTGGGTTACTCCGAGCACCGCACCACCGACCTGATCGTCACGGTGCTCAGCAGTTTCGGGCTGGCTCCCAAGCGGCTGTCCTTCGGCACCGGGGTGATCTGCGACATCGGCGACGGCCCGGATTTCGTCGCGCTGCGTGCCGACATCGACGCGCTGCCGCTGCCCGACAGCAAGCAGGTGAGCTACGCCTCGCAGAACCCGGGGGTCTGCCATGCCTGCGGGCACGACGTGCACACCGCGATCCTGCTGGCGGTCGCCGGTTGCCTGGCCGAGGCCGGTGAGCTCGACGGCTCCGTCCGGCTGATCTTCCAGCCTGCCGAGGAGCGGCTGCCCGGTGGTGCCGAAGCGGTGGTGGCCGAAGGCGCGCTGGACGGCGTGGGTGAGATCTTCGCGCTGCACTGCGATCCGAAGCTGGACGTCGGCCAGATCGGGTTGCGGGTCGGGCCGATCACCGCCTCGTGCAACCAGCTCGACATCAAGCTGAGCGGCCCGGGTGGCCACACCGCCCGGCCGCAGCTGACCGTCGACCTGGTGTACGCCCTGGGCAAGCTGATCACCGAGCTGCCCGGCCTGCTCTCCCGCCGGATCGATCCGCGCGCCGCCGTCTCGCTGGTCTGGGGTGCCGTGGCCGCCGGTTCGGCCGCCAACGCGATACCGACCACCGGAGCGTTGCGGGGCACGCTGCGGATGCTCGATGACAAGTTGTGGGACCAGCTGGAAACGGTGATCAGCGAGTTGGCCCGCCAGATCGTGGCGCCGACCAACGTCGGGATCGAGATCAACTACGACCCGGGCGTGCCGGCCGTCACCAACGACGGCTCGCTGGTCGGTATCCAGACCCGGGCGGCGCTGACGGCCTTCGGGCCGCAGGCCGTCTCCGACACCGCGCAGTCGATGGGCGGCGAGGACTTCGCCTGGTACCTGCGGACCGTTCCGGGCGCGCTGGCCCGGCTCGGGGTACGGGCACCCGGAGCGGCGATCTATGACCTGCACCAGTCGAACTTCGACATCGACGAGGACGCGCTGGCGATCGGCGTCCGGTTCACCGCCGCGCTGCTCGACGAGTTCTGGACCGGCCCCGTCAAGCCCGCCTGAGCCGTTGGGAACGCCTGATCACGCGGAGCCTGGGACCTCCAATTCGCGATAACCCCTTGATTCGCCTGCACGGCGAGGTAGCGTCGGCCGACATTCATGCAGACACCGGGAGAACCATGCTGTCGAGATCTTTGAAGTCCGTCGGAGTGGTTCTTGGCGTCGTAGGCATCATGGTCGCCACGCAGGCGCCGGCTTCCGCTGCGCAGTCGTTCGACCTCAACACCGACCGGACCGATGGGTACGCACATGCCTATGGCGAGGTTAGCTACGTCGACGCCAA
>DASZEI010000070.1:0-22111 GCA_035940975.1 Jatrophihabitans sp.
CCGGCAAGCACGACATCGCGGCGGTGATCCGGACCTTCGACGCCGACTCGGTCGGCGGTCCGAGCAGCTGAGACGACCTTGATGATCGCGCGAATTCCGGCCGTTGCCGTCCTGCTGACCGCCGCGTTGGCCAGTTCCGGATGCGGCAGCGGCGACCGGCGGGCGGCTGCCCGTGACCGGCCCAGTCCCCCACCGACGGCATCGGTTCCGGCATCGTCGGCATCCGGGTCAGCCGCGGCATCGACGGCATCCGGATCAGCCGCGGCATCGACGTCGGTAGCGGCGCCGGTGGGTTCACCGACCGCTACCGGCAGCCCGGCGCCTGCCCCCGAGGTTCCGCGGTTCGACCACATCGTGGTGGTGGTGATCGAGAATCACGCCTACACCGACATCATCGGCCGGCAGAGCGCGCCGTTCCTGAACTCGCTCGCCGCCCGAGGCGCGCTGCTGACCAGGTTCTACGCCACCACCCACCCCAGCCAGCCCAACTACCTGGCCATGTTCTCCGGCTCCACCCAGGGCTTGACCAGCAATTCGTGCCCGCACCGCTACACCGGGCCGAACCTCGCCGGCGCGCTGCTGGCTGCCGGGCTGAGCTTCACCGGCTACTCCGAGGATCTGCCGGCCGCCGGCTTCACCGGGTGCAGTAGCGGCAGCTACGCCCGCAAGCACAATCCCTGGGTGAACTTCACCGCCTTGCCCAGCAGTGTCAACCAGCCCTTGACGGCCTTTCCCACCGATCTGAGCCGGCTGCCGACCGTGTCGTTCGTGGTTCCCAACCTGGACAACGACATGCACGACGGCAGCGTCGCCCAGGGCGATCGGTGGCTGACGGCGCACCTTGGCGAGTACGCCGAGTGGAGCACCACCCACAACAGCCTGCTGATCGTCACCGCCGACGAGGACGACAGCAACCACG
Organism: Jatrophihabitans sp.; assembly: GCA_035940975.1. GTDB lineage: Bacteria > Actinomycetota > Actinomycetes > Mycobacteriales > Jatrophihabitantaceae > Jatrophihabitans_A. The sequence goes on from DASZEI010000070.1 coordinate 920, forward strand.
ACAACCGGATCGCCACCATTCTCGCCGGCGCGCATGTCAAGCCAGGCCGCTACAGCGCCCGGTCCGACCACTACGGCCTGCTGCGAACCCTGCTGGCCGCCTACCGGTTGGCACCGTTCGGCGCCGCCGCCCAGGCCCGGCCGCTCACCGGCATCTGGGCCGGCTGAACGCCACCGGGTCGCACCGACCAGAATGAGCCTGATGGGGAAGGAAGCCAGGGTGCCGCCCGGCGCCCGGGAGGATCGGCAGGAGGGGTGAACGGCGTGCCAGACCCGGAATTCGGCATCGAGGTGCCTGAGGCGGATCGGTTGGAGCAGTTGCAGGAGGCCGGCCCGGGCATCGAGCCGGTCGAGCGCGCGCAGGATGATCCGCCGGTCATCGACACCGGCACCGCCAATCCAGCCGACGTGCTCGAGCAGCACATCGAGGTGCCCCAGGATGACGACGAGGACTGGTGAGCCTTCCGCTCGCCGCTGATCAGCTGATCCGCAGCACGACCTTGCCCAGCGGGTGACCGGACTCGACCGCGGCGATCGCGGCCGGCGCGTCGTCGAAGGCCACCACGTCGGTGACCTGAGGTTTCAGCGTCCCCTCGGCCGCCAGCCGTGCCACCTCGGCGAGCACCCGGGGGCCGCGCTCGCGGCGGATCACGGCACCGCCGAGTTGTGCCACGGTGTCCGGATCGGCCGCGCTGATCAGCTTGCCGCGGTCCTTGACCAGCTCGGCGACAGCTGACAGCGCCGATCCGCCGATCAGGTCGAAGATGGCGTCGACTCCGTCGGGCAGCAACCGGCGAAGCCGCTCGGCCTGGCCGTCGCCGTAGGCCACGAGCGTCGCGCCCAGCGACTCGACCAGGCCCCGCTTGCCCTCGCTGCCGGTGCCGAAAACCCTGATGCCGTCGTTGCGGGCCAGTTGAGCGGCAGCCACCCCGACGCCGCCGCCGATCCCGGTGATCAGCAACGTCTGGCCGGCGCTCAGTTCCAGTTGGGCCAGTCCGTCATACCCGGTGGTCGCGGCTACCGGCAGTGCCGCGGCATCGACGAAGCTGACCTGCGGCGGCTTGGCCACCACCGAGTTCGGCGAGACGATGGTGTATTCCGAGAACGCCCCGTGACCGGGCGCCGGCCAGCCCAGTACCTCCTGGCCTACCGCGAATCCCTCGACGCCGGCACCGATCCCGGCGATCACGCCGGCGATCTCGCTGCCGAACTCAGAGGGCAGCGCGCGGCTCTGGAAGTCCTTGAACCTACCGCTGCGGACCTTGTAGTCGACCGGATTAACCCCGGCGGCTCGCACCTCGACCAGCATCTCGCCCGGCCCGGGCCGGGGCTTGTCGACCTCGGCGAACTCCTGGGTGTCAGGACCGCCGTACTCGCGAAAGCGGAAGACCTTGGGCACGAGAGGCACCTTTCGACATCGGCGACTGACTGGCATCAGTGCCCCAACCGGCAGCCGCACCGCCACTATTCCAGGACCGGCCCGCGGCGTCCGGGCGGGTCGGGATCGAGGCCCGGTTCTCACCGTGCACCCGTTTCACGGCATCCGGGGGTTGATCGAGCACGGCGCTGCCCGCTAGTAGACGTTCTGGCTGACTCAGGGTCGCCTCCGGTGCGGCGTGCGGCCGGTGGGATAACATGAGAACCGCTCGACACAGAGCGTGAACGGTCCCCGCGGGCCTGACCTTCGCGCTAGTCGAGATCTCCGCGGGTCTTGCGTCAGGATGCCGCCGATGTCCGTCCCACTGTCAGACAGCCGTCCCACCGTGGCCCAGGGCCCGCGGTGAGATTGCCGGAGGCGCGCGGACCGTTGACCGATGAGTTGATCGCCGCCCTGCGCCAGCCGGCGGGCTCCGTCCGGCTGTTCGGTGCCGGCCTGGCCCTCGATTCACCGGCGGCCGCGCTGGCCGACGAAGATCTGCAGCTGGGCCTGTGGACCTGTTATGAGCTGCACTACGCCGGTTTCGTCGACGCCGCGCCCGGTTGGGAGTGGGAGCCGGAACTGATGTCGTGGACCCGGGCGCTGGAGGACCGGTTCAGCTCGGCGCTGCGCCACTGCGTTCCGCTCACCCAACTGCCGGTCGGGGGGTCGATCGCCGACCGGTTGCGGGCACTGATCGCCGCCGACAGCGGGCCTGAGCTCGCCAAGTACCTGCAGTCCAGCGCCACCATCGAGGAGTTCGGCGAGTTCGTCACCCATCGCTCGATCTATCACCTGAAGGAGGCTGACCCGCACAGCTGGGCGATTCCGCGGCTGCGGGGCAAGGCCAAGGCGGCACTGGTCGAGATCCAGTCCGACGAGTACGGCGCGGGCTCAGTGAGCCGGATGCACTCGGAGTTGTTCCGCACGACCATGCGCAGCCTCGGCCTGGACGACAGCTACGGCTACTACCTCGACCAGGTGCCCGGCGGGACGCTGGCGATCAGCAACCTGATGTCGTACTTCGGGCTGCACCGGGACAACCGCGGTGCCCTGGTCGGGCACCTGGCCGCCTTCGAGATGACCTCCTCGACGCCGAATCGCCGTTACGGCAAAGGGCTGCGCCGTCTGGGTGCAGACGCCGCGGCAACCCGGTTCTACGACGAGCACGTGACCGCCGATGCCCTGCACGAGCAGTTGGCGGCTCATGACCTGTGCGGCTCGCTGGTGGCCGACGAGCCGGAACTGGCCGATGACGTGCTGTTCGGGGCCGCCTGCGCGTTGCACCTGGACAACCTGTTCGCCGAACACCTGCTGCGCTGCTGGGGATCGGGAAACTCCTCGTTGCGCCCTGTCCGATCCGACATCGCCGTGCCTGCCGGGCTGTCGTGAGCAACTGCGCTGCCGGCGAAGTCCGCCGCGACCCGGCCGGCGGGTGAGCCGACCATGATGGCCCTGAACTACATCCTGCCCATCAGGTCCGAGCAGCGCCGCGATATCGGTGAACTGGCGGCATATCTCAACGACCTGAGCAACTCGGCCCGGGTGATCGTGGTGGACGGCTCGCCACCGGAGGTCTTCGATGCGCACCGCGCCATGCTGAGTCCGGCCGTCACCCACGTCCCACCGGCGCAGGACGTGCGGTTTCGCAACGGCAAGGTCAACGGAGTCGTCACCGGATTCCGGCTGTGCGGTTCGGACAAGGTGGTGATCGCCGACGACGACGTGCGCTACGAACCCGCCCAGCTGCATCGCCTGGAACTGGCCCTGGACACCGCCGATCTGGTACGGCCGCAGAACTACTTCCGGCCGCTGCCCTGGCACGCACGCTGGGACACCGCACGCTCGCTGCTGAATCGAGCGGTGCTCGGAGCGGACTTTCCCGGCACCCTGGCAGTGCGGCTGAGTCCGCAGCTGAGAGCAGCCGGCTACGACGGGAACGTGCTGTTCGAGAACCTGGAATTGATTCGGACCGTCCGCGCCGCCGGTGGCCGGGAGCGGCTGATGCTCGACCTGTACGTGCGGCGGCTGCCGCCGAGCACCCGGCACTTCGTCCGGCAGCGGGTCAGACAGGCCTATGACAGCTTTGCCCAGCCCGGACGGATGGTTCTCGAACTGGCCCTGCTGCCGGCCTTCGTGTTGATCGGACGGCGGCCGGCCCGCCTGGGCCTGTTGCTGGGCGCCGCGGTGGGCATGGCCGAAGTCGGCCGGCGCCGCGGTCAGGGCCGAGCCGTCTTCGCGCCGGGCTCGGTGTGGTTCACGCCGGCGTGGCTGGCCGAACGCTCGATCTGCTCCTGGCTGGCGTTGGCGACCCGGGTGTTCCTCGGTGGGGTGCGCTATTCCGGCGGCCGGATCTGGCGAGCGGCACACTCGCCCTCAGAGTTACGCCGAAGCAGCCGCGGCGCCGCCGGTTCGGGCTGACAGCGCGCTGTCCAGCGGCGGCTGAGGCCTGCCGGCCAGCTTGTGGCTGCCGTCGCAGAACGGTTTGAGGGCGGAGCGACCGCAGCGGCACAGCGCGACCGCCCTGCCGCTGCGGGGAATAGGAGTGCCGTCCAGCTCGCACAGTTCGAAGGCGCCTCGCACGATCAGCGGGCCGTCCGGATACGGCGTGATGGTCGCCGGCGGTTCGCCCGGCTGATCGCCGACCTCCGTCATCGCCTGCTCCCCTGCTCGCCGTGGTAGTTGCTGTCCACCGTAATCGGCGGTTGGGCCGGCTGGCACTCCTGGGCCGGCTGGCACGCCTGGGCCAGTGCCTGGGCGATGACAGCCGCGTGCGGTGCGCCGGGCAGTTCCTCCAGCGGGATCGGCAGCGGCAACGACCAGTTCTGTTGCCGGGTGGTGCCGGGCAGGTTGGGCCGGCGTTCGACGCCCACGGCATCCTCCAGGGTGGCGGCCAGCAACCGGCACGGCGCCTGCGCCAGCGTCCGGTACGCCGCGCCGATCACGTCAGCGACGCCGGCCCCGGCCGGCACCGCCGTCAGCTCGGCCAGGTGATCGCGCAGTTGCTCGGTGGTGGCCGCGTCCGCGTCCAGGCCGCTGGCACGCTGGTCGGCGAGGTCGGCCCCGCTCCACAAGCCGGCCACCGTCGGCAGGTCATGGGTGCTCACCGCGGCCAGTGCCGTGACCGGCCAGGCCGCGGGCGGCTCCTCCTCGAACCACAGCAGCCGGTAGGACAGGATGTTGCGGGCCGCCATCTCCTCACGCAGCCCCGGCGCCACCGTTCCGAGGTCCTCGCCGACCACCATCGCCTGGAAGCGGTGGCTTTCCAGCGCCACGATCTCGAGCAGGTCGGCCACCGGATAGTGGACGTAGCCGCCCTCGGTCGGCGCACAGTCTCGTGGGATCCACCAGAGCCTGAGCAACCCCATCACGTGGTCGATGCGCAGCCCGCCGTGCTGGGCGAGCGTGGCGCGGATCGCCTCGATGAAAGGCTGGTAGTCGGCCTGCCGCAACCGCCACGGCACGAACGGGTGCAAGCCCCAGTCCTGCCCGCTGAGGTTGAACGGGTCGGGCGGCGCGCCCACTGAGACGCCCTCGGCCATCACCTGCTGCCAGGACCAGGCGTCGGCACCGTGCGGATCGACGCCGATCGGCAGGTCCTGGATAACCGCGACGCCCGGCGCCAGGTCCGCCAGTTGCAGGGTCAGCAACCATTGCAACCAGGCGTGAAAGCTGATCGCGGCGCCGGCCTCCTGCTGGAATCGCAGCACGGCCGCGCCGTCCGGGTGGCGCAGCTCCCGCGGCCAGTCCTGCCAGCGGGGTCCGTGCGCCTCAGCCAGCGCGCACCAGGTCGCGAACCGCTGCAGGCCGTGCCCCTGATCGGCCCGCCAGCCTGTGAAACGATCGTCCGGCCGCGCCTGGGAGAACACCTTCTGCAGCGCCGAGCGCTTGATCCGCCACACCGTGTCGCGGTCGATCAGCGAATCCGTGTTGAGCGCCCGGCCGGCCTGCTGGAAGTCCCGCAGGTCCACCCGGTCAGCGCCGGGCACGTCCTCGATGCGCAGGTAGATCGGATTGCGGAACGCCCTGCTGGTCGGAAAGTACGGGCTGGCCTGCTGCGGAAAGGTGGGTGCCACCGCGTGCAGCGGGTTCACCAGGACGAAGCCGGCTCCCTGCTCGGCCGCCCACCGGGTCAGCATGCGGAGGTCGGCGAGATCCCCGATCCCCCAGCTGAGCCGGGACCGGCTGGCGTAGAGCTGCACCACCCAGCCCCAGGCGCGCCCGTCGGGCAGCTGACAGCTGCCGGGTCCCACGATCAGCCGCCGCTGCCGACCGGTCGGGTCCGTGAGGGTGTGGTAGCCCAGCGGGCAGTCCTCGGGTACCGCGCCGTCGATCTCGATCGAGCCGCCGTCCTCCAGCAGCAGCCGACCGGTCACCGGCACCGGCTGGCCCCGGCGTGCGACGACCGGGCCGGTGTGCTCGGCATCCGGTGGTGGCGTTCCCAGCGCCCGGTACAGCCGCTGGATCGTCGCCGGGTCGATGCTGTGCTCGGCTCCCGCGGAGTCCAGGTAGGCCTCGGCGTCGGGCTGGTTCGGCTCGTTCAGGATCATCTGCTGCGGCCTCGACGATCTCTCCGGGCCGGACAGCTGCCAAGGGTTGCGGACCGGGCCGGCACCTGCAGTATGCCTGCTACCGCGCGCAAGCCTTCTCAGCCGCGAACCGCCCGGCCCGGCCGGCCGGATCGCTCAGCCCGAGGCGCCGGCCGACTCCGAGCATCTGGTAGTCGAAGTAGCCCTGGTAGTCGTTGACGAGGTTGTGCAACTGTCCGAAGACCTCGAAGCTGATACTGCCGACCAGCTGGGTCCAGGCCATCAGCGCCTCAGCCAGCCGGTACTCCGAGGGGGCCTGTGCCAGGCCGGCGCGCAGCGTCCTGAGATCGGTGCGGAGCGCACGTGGGAGCGGCCGCCGATCCGCCGCCGGGCCGGCACCGTCGGTCTCGGCGTCGGCCAGGATCCGCATCACCAGCAGCGGGATCCGGGCCGGCGGGCCGATCGTGCCGGACGGCGCGCGGTAGCCGGGAACCGGGCTGCCGAAGAGCAGCGTGTATTCCTGCGGTTGCGCCAGCGCCCAGGCCCGGCCGGCGCTGGCCACGGCCAGCCAGCGGCCCAGCAGGTTCGGTCGCCGCACCGCCGACTCGGCCGCTTCCGCGGCGCCGGCCATCGAGTCGTGGGCATCGAGGATCAGCGCGGACAGCAACTCGTCGCGGCTCGGGAAGTACCGGTACACCGCCGAGGAGACCATGCCCAGCTCTCGGGCCACCGCCCGCAGCGACAAACCGGCAGAGCCGTGCTCGCCGAGTTGCCGGCGGGCGGCCTGCTTGATCTCGCGGGTGAGCTCCTCGCGCACCCTGACCCGCGCCGCCTGCACCACACCTCACTATGCCCGGCGACGGCGAGCAGTGGCAACGGAGCAGAGCAGCGATCTTGACGCCGACGCCGGCCAGGCCACACCATGGGCTGGCCCCGGACGGGGTGGCCGGCGGCTGCGAGGAGTTCCATGACCGGACAGCGTTACCTCAGACCGGACTGGTTCACCCGAAAGGTGTTCAATCCGTCGGTACGCGGGCTCACCCGGCTGGGAATCAGCGTCCGCGGCTCGCGAGAGTTGCGGGTACGCGGGCGGACGACCGGGCAGTGGCGGTCCACGCCGGTCAACCTGCTCACCCTCGACAGCCGGCGTTACCTGGTGGCGCCGCGCGGCAGCACCCAGTGGGTGCGCAATCTGCGGGTCGCCGGCGGCGGCGAGTTGCGGGTGGGACGGCATCGCGAAAACTTCGCGGCCACCGAACTCGCCGATGCGGACAAGCTGCCGGTCCTGCGCGAATACCTGCGTCGCTGGAGTTTCGAGGTAGCCAAGTTCTTCGACGGCCTCGACAAGAACGCTTCCGACGAGCAGCTTGCCGCGGTCGCCGCCGGTGTGCCGGTGTTCGCAATAATGGAATCCACCCATCGCCTTTAGCGCTGAACCATTGCGGTGGCAAGGAACGCCGAGCCGCTGCTGGACACAAGGGACATCAGCCCTGCCGGATCGATGGGTTGATGTCGTTATAGCGGCTTCGTACATTGCGACAAGTTAACCGCCCGCTCACTTACAGTGATTTAGACTGTGACTGGGTTCGAACCGGACAGCCCTCGTGCTCAGCGCCGAGAAAGGCTTACCTGCGTTCCGTGATACGGACCAGGTCCGGAGGTCACCATGCCAGTGCTGTCGACACCCCTCACCGAACTCCTCTGGGTCACTACTCGGCCGCCGATCGCGGCCTGCACGGCAGAGTTGTCAACCTTGATGAGCCGGCTGGAACCGGCCGCTGAGCCGGCCCCGGTCTTCAAGAGCCTGACCCGGGTGGTGGTACCGCTGGTCTGTGATTCCAGCACCGTCTGGATCAGCATCGCGGGGCAGCGGCCCAGCCACATCAGCTTCGGGGTAGCCGACAGCGGCGTAGGCGAGCAGTGGGCAGGTCGCGAGGATGCCGGCCCAGCCTGCCGGAACTCTCACGAACCCGGCGGCGCCCTCATCGATGGCGACAGCGTCGTCGTGCCGATCAATCCCTCGGTCACCCAGGGCCAGCCGGCCTACCGCGGTGTGCTGAGGATGACGTTTCACGGGCTACGCCCCACGGTGACCCATGCGCTGCTCGGCCACCTGCTGGTCGAGCGTGCCATCGCGCTCGTGCAACGCGAGCAGTTGGCGAGCAAGGTCGACAACCTGCAGCGGGCGCTGAGCAGCAACCGCGAGATCGGCGCGGCGATGGGCATCCTGATGGCCAGGCATCAGCTGACCAGCGATCAGGCCTTCGACCTGTTGCGGCGGACCAGCCAACACTTGCATCGCAAGATTGTCGCGATCGCTGCCGAGGTGATCGAGAGCGGTGAGCTGGAGCGGCCGTGCGGCGTCGAGTTGCTGGAGCGCCGTCCGACACCCGGTCCACCGCGGCGCCCGCACCACCTGCGGTTGGCGCGCTGAGGGTCAAAGTTCGGTTCGTACGGCGTGTCGCAGATGTCGACAGCAGTCGCCGGTGTGCACTTGAAGCTCGCGTGCCCCGACCGGATGGAGTTCTGTGAGTCGCCCAAGCCTGCCGCTTGCCCTGGCAGTGATCGTGGTGGCCGGAGGCCTGACCGGATGCGCGTCCAGCACCCAGCGCTCCCAGGTGCAGTCGGTGGCCGTCGAGTTCGTCACCGCGGTCGAGGACGACAAGGGTGCTGATGCCTGCGCGCTGCTCACCTCCGACGCCGAGGAGTCGGTGTCCGGCGCCACCGACGTGCCCTGCGCGACAGCGGTTCTCAACCTCGAGGAGAGCGGCAGTCAGGTACACCACGTGCAGATCTGGGGTGACGCAGCGCAGGTGAAGCTTGGCAGCGACACCGTGTTCCTGAGCCGGCTGTCGGCCGGCTGGCAGGTCCGGGCCGCCGGTTGCCAGTCCCAGCCAGGGGCGGCCTACAACTGCGATGTCGAGGGCTGAGCGATGAAAACGATGTTCTTCGGCATCGCGACGTTCGTCTTCGTAGGCCTGAGCTACCTGATGGTGATCGGGGCGCTGCACCGGTGAGCGGATTGCGCCGCTTCGTCAAGGACAACGGGTTGACCCTGGCCTTCCTCGGCCTGCTGCTGGCAGCGATGGTCGGCCAGGCGTTCGCCGGCGTCGCCGATTTCAACGGCGAGCAGCGGGCAACCGGTGGGGCAACCCTCAGCCTCGCCCAGTACCTGGTGTCGTCGACCTTCTCGGTCGACGTCGCCGAGAACTGGCAGTCGGAGTACCTGCAGTTCGCCCTCTACATCCTCGCCACCACCTGGCTGGTGCAACGCGGTTCCAGCGAGTCCAAGAAACTGGACGAGGTCGGCACCGGCAGCGATAAGGAGCAGAAGATCGGGCGCTACGCCGAGCCCGACTCACCGGCGTGGGCCCGGGCGGGTGGCTGGCGAACCACGGTCTACGGCCGATCCCTCGGTTTTATCATGACCTTCTTCTTCGCGATGTCGCTGCTGGCCCAGTCCATCGCCGGTCGAGCAGCATTCAACGGCCAACTGCTCGACCGCGACCAGGACGCCCTGAGCTGGGCCGGCTACGTGACCTCAGCCGACTTCTGGAACCGCACCTTCCAGAACTGGCAGTCGGAGTTCCTGGCGGTCGCCTCCATGGCTGCCTTCACGATTTACCTTCGGCAGCGCGGATCGCCGGAGTCCAAGCTGGTCGGCGCGCCGCATGACGCCACCGCCGAAGACCCGTGAGCTCGCTAGCAGCTTCCTGGCCGCGGTGCGGTCAACGGCTCGGCAGCGCCTGACTCGCGGGCCCGTCGGCTGTCTGGTACGCCGGCTCAGCTCGCAGGCGAGCCGGTTGCCGTGATGACCACTCCGACATCGCCGTACGGGAACTTGCCCTTGCCGATATGACCCAGCCTGTTGCCCAACTTGGACACCGGCACCATCACGCCGTATTTGGCCGGGACCTGCCGCTGGATGGCATCGAAGTCGGGACCGGACGAGACCAGCTCAGCCGTTCCGGCCACCGGCGAGGAGCCACTCTTCACCCTGCCGCGGGCGTCGGAAGGCTGCACCGTGATTGCCGGGTTGTTGCGCAGCCGCTTGTACTTGCCGGACCTCGAGGAGGTCCAGAAACCGAACCGGCCGCCTTCCAGTGCCACGATCCAGGTTGCCGTCGACACCGCGTCGCCGGATTTACGGTACGTCGTGACCGATACGTACTTCTCGTCGGTGAGCGCCATGGCCGCAGTGTAAGCCCCGGTTCGGGCCGCCGGGCCCATTCGTTAGCCTCGGAGGCAGGACACCCGAGTAGGGAGTGGGCAGATGAGCGACGAGTCGAACACGCATCCGGCCGGCGAGGGCCTCAGCGATGAGGAGATGGTGCGGCAGGTGGCCGAGCAGACCGCCAGCGACCTCAAGTACCGCGACGTCTTCGAGCGCGAGTCGGACGGGGCCACGACCGATGTCGAAGCCGCCAAGGCCTCAGCGGAGGAGCTGGCCGGCGACTGACCGGCCCGGACCGGTTCGGATCCCCGCTGACCACCGGCCAGGGATCAGCGCGATTCGAGCAGCCGCTTCACTGCGGCCAGGTCTGCCGCCACGGCGGCGGCATCCCGGTCGAAGTCGGCATCGCTCATGCCGGGCTGCCGGCGCAGGGTGAAGACCAGCTCGCACGCGTCGCCGGCCGCGATCACCCGCATCGGGTTGTAGAAGCTCACACCGGTGGCGAGGGTGACCCGGTGGTCGACCACCCCGTAGGGGTTGGGTTCGGCCATCTCGACCACCACCCGCCCGAGCGGTGACTCGGCGACCCACTGTCCGGCGATCAGCTGGATCGAGCTGCCCAGTCCGGCGGCCCACTCCACCAGGTTGGCCGGCTGCGAGACGTAGTCATAGACCTCGGCTGCCGGTCGATCGATCCAGACGGCGAGGTGCCTGGATTGCGCTGCCATGCCGGTCATTGTGCCGGGTGCCCGCCGCGGTCCGGTCCGAACCCGGCGTCGCGGCTGAAGGCCGACCGGCTGAGCCGGTACAGCGCGTGGCGGCGCAACGGGTGCCCGGGCGGCAGCGCCGGGTGCTCGAAGTCCTCGGCCGGATCCCGACTCATCCCCAGCCGCCGCATGACCGCCCGGGAGGCCGCGTTGCCGACGGCGGTGAAGCTCACGATCTCGGCCAGCCCGTACTCCGAAAAGCCCACCGTCAACGCCTGCCGGCCGGCCTCGGTGGCGAACCCGTGGCCCCAGGCCTGCCGGCACAGCCGCCAGCCGACCTCGACGGCGGGCGTGAAGTGCGCCTCGAACCGGGCGAGGTTGAGGCCGGTGAAGCCGATGAACTCGCCGGTGTCGAGGCGTTCCAGAGCCCAGAGGCCGAAACCGTTGGCCTCGAAACCGGCTTCGATCCGGTCGACGAAGGCGTCACTGGCAACCCGGTCCAGCGGTGCCGGGAAGTACGCCATCACCTGCGGGTCGGCGTTCAGGGCGGCGAACCGTTCGCGGTCCGAGGCCTGCCAGCGGCGCATGGCCAGCCGCGCGGTCCTCATGGCCGCCCACCGGCGGGCTCGGCGGTGGTGCCCCGCAGCACCAGGGCCGGCCGGACCAGTAGCTGCCGCTCCGCCGGCGCGGATCCGGCCAGCCGGCTGACCAGCCGTTGAACTGCCAGCGATGCCAGCTGATGACCGTCCTGGCTGACCGTGGTCAGCCTGCGGTAGGACAGCCGTCCTACGGGGCTGTCGTCGTAGCCCACCACCGAGACCTGTCGGGGAACCGACACCCCCAGCCGGACGAACATGTCCAGCAGGCCCACCGCGCAGGCATCGTTGTAGGCCAGCACCGCGGTCGGCAGGCCGTCGGAGACCAGTCGCCTGGCCGCAGTGGCGCCGTCCTCCTCGCCCGGCCCGCCGGCGACGACGTGCGGCTGCCCCGGCAAACCGTGCCGGCGGTGTGCCGCCCGGAAGGCAGCACGCCGCTGCGCCGCACCGGCCGAGCGGCCGCCGTCGACGTGCGCGATCAGCCGGTGCCCCAGGCACCGCAGATGATCGACGGCGAGGCCGACGCCGTCCGCGTCGGAAACCCTGACCACATCGGCAGCCGGCGCATGCGAGGGCTGACCGACCACTACGACCGGCAGCCGCTGCGCCAGTTCCTGCAGCGCCTGCCGGGCAACCAGCGGCCCGAGCAGGATCGCGGCCTCGCACCGGTAGTCCAGCAGGGTCTCGACCGCCCGCTCCGGCGCCCGGCGGCCGGTCACCGCGCTGAGCACCACCTGGTAACCGCAGGCCTCGGCCGCCGCATAGATTCCTTCGGTCACATCGGAGTGGAACGGATTGTTCAGCGCCAGGGTGACTCCGATCAGCCTGCTGCGGCCGGCAGCCAGCAGCCGGGCCCGGCCGTCCGGGCGGTACCCGAGTTCCTCAGCGGTCTCCAGGACCCGCTGCCTGGTCGCCTCACTGGCTCCGGGAACCCCGCGGATCACGATCGACACCAGGGCGCGTGAGACACCGGCCCGCGCCGCGACATCCTCCAGGGTGGGTGGCCGGCCGGACTGCTTCGACATGCTCGGCACACACCCTCTCGCGTTGACACTGCTGCGCCGGGTGAGAATACTAGCTGAGTGGCCTAGAGCGCTCTAGCTGCTGAGCGCGCGGATACCTCGACTGCCGGGAGGAGCAGCATGCCGAGCTTGTCGCTGCGCGATCGGATCGCCGGCGCTCCGATCTCCTGGGGAGTCTGCGAGGCTCCCGGCTGGGGTCACGAACTGGCCGCTACCCGGGTGCTCGCCGAGATGGCGACGCTCGGGCTGGGAGCGACCGAACTGGGGCCGACCGGCTATCTCGGCGGCACCCCGGCCGAGGTACGGGCCCGGCTGGACGAGCACGGCCTTCGGCTGGTCGGCGGTTGCCTGCCTGTTCCGCGGCACGTTGCCGAGCTGGACCTGTCCGAAGCCCGCCAGGCCGTCGCCGTCCTGGCCGCGGCCGGTGCTGAGGTGGTGGTACTGGCGGCCCGGTCCACCGACGGCAGCTATGACCGCAAGGTCGCGTTGAGCGAGCACGAGTGGCCGGTGCTGCTCGGCAACCTGGACCGGCTGGCCGCGCTGATCGGCGAGCACGGCCTGCGCACCACGCTGCACCCGCACGTCGGCACCGCCATCGAGACCCGCGAGTCGGTGCTACGGCTGCTCGAATCCAGCGACGTGGAGCTCTGCCTGGACACCGGTCACCTGCTGATCGGCGGTATGCAGCCGCTGGAGCTGCTCGACGGCTTCGCCGGCCGGATCGGCCACGTGCACCTCAAGGACGTCCGCACCGCCGTTGCCGGCCCGGTGGCCGCCGGTCGGATCAGCTACCTCGAGGCTGTCCGGGCCGGCCTGTACGCCCCGCTGGGCGCCGGTGACCTCGACATCGCCGCGATCGTGGCCGCCCTGGAGGCTGCCGGCTACCAGGGCTGGTACGTGCTCGAGCAGGACCGCGCGCTGGACGGCGAGCCACCCGCCGGGCAGGGCCCGATCTGTGAGGCCGGCCGCAGCATCGACTACCTACGTGCCGCGTGCGGCGCCTGATGACCCGGACCGCCTGATGAGCTCGACCGGAAGTGGCCGGCTGAACCTGGGCGTCGCCGTGATCGGCTGCGGCTGGATGGGACATGCGCACAGCCGCGGCTACCTGCGGCTGCCCCACCACTATCCCGAGTTCGACCTGCTACCGCGCCTGGTCACGGTCGCCGATCCGGAGGCCGAGCGGTGCGCGGACGCGCTCCGGCGGTACGGGTTCAGCGACTGGACGGCAGACTGGCAGGAGATCCTCGACGACGACCGGGTCGAGGCGGTGAGCGTCACGGCGCCGAACTTCCTGCATCGCGAGATAGCGGTGGCACTGGCCCGGGCCGGCAAGCACCTGTGGATCGAGAAGCCGGTCGGGTTGACGCTCTCCGATGCCGTCGCGGTGGCTGAGGCGGTACGGGCCGCCGGCGTGCAGGCCACCGTTGGCTTCAACTACCGCCACGCGCCGGCCGTCGAGCGGGCCCGCGAACTCATTCGCGACGGAAGCATCGGCGAGGTCACCAACGCCCGGTTCAGGCTGTTCAGCGACTACGCCGCCCATCCGCAGGGTGCGCTGTCCTGGCGGTTCGAGCGAGCTCGAGGCGGTTGCGGGGTACTGGCTGACCTGGTCTCGCACGGCGTCGACCTGGCGCGCCACCTGCTCGGCGACATCGTGTCGGTGGTCGCCGACAGCGCGACCTTCATCGGCGACCGACCCCGCCCCACCGGGGCGTCCACCCACTTCGCGACGGCTGAGGGCGGCGAGCTGGGCACGGTCGAGAACGAGGACTACCTCGGCTGCCTGCTGCGATTCGCCAGCGGCGCGCGAGCAACCCTGCAGGCCAGCCGGACCGCGGTCGGCCAGCAGAACAACTACGGCTTCGAGATTTCGGGCAGCCAGGGCTTGATCTGCTGGGACTTTCGCAGGATGGGCGAGCTGCGACTGGCACACGGGCACGAGTACCAGAACGAGCCGAGCGCGGTGCACCACGTCGGCCCGGGCAGCGGCGACTTCGCCCGGTTCCAGCCCGGCGCCGGCATCGCGATGAGCTATGACGACCTCAAGGTCATCGAGGCGGCCCGGTTCGTGCGGTCCATCGACTCGGCGGCGCCGCACGGCGCGAGCGTCGAGGACGCCGTGCACAGCGCGAGAGCCCTGCAGGCGCTGGCCGACTCGGTCAGCCAGGGCGGCTGGGTGGCACTGGCCGGCAGCGGTCCGCAGGCCTGAAACCCAAGAATGTGAACCGAAGAACGTCAACCCAAGGATCTCAACCGAAGAATGCCATTGTGCGACAAGGAGAAAGCACGTGCCGGCAAGCACCGAACTGTCCGAGTGCCTCGACGAGCTCAGCGGGGACTACACCTGCCGCTTGAACATGCTGCTCGACGAGGGCCGCGAAGACCTGGCAGCGAGCCTGGCCGCCGACTACGAACGCGAGGTCCTGCAGCTGCTCGGTGACCACGGCCGGTGCTGAGCAGGCGCTACCGGCTCCATCTCAGCTGGCCGGCCTTGCCCTGCTGGTAACCACTGAATCCGGTCAGCGAGCTGGGCACGCCGACCTCCCACCAGGCGCCTGATTCCGTCCAGGCCGACGGATCGGTCCGGCAGACCAGCACTGCCGGCCGGTTCTCGGCCACCGCCCGCTCGCGCGCCCGGGCGTAGCCGGCCCGCAGCTGCGCGACGTCGGAGCCGGCCGGCAGGTCGACGACCGCGCAGCCCAGCGAGGCGGCATGGGCGGCGAAGTCGACCCGGACGCCGCCCGGCTTGGCACCCGGCCCCGCGCAGTCGGCGAGCAGGTTGTTGAACCCGGCAGCGCCCTGGCTGGTCTGCAACCGGTGGATGACGGCGTACCCGTCGTTGTCGCAGAGCACCGCCACGAACCGGTGGCCGGCGAACGCCGCGGAGAACAGCTCCGAGTTCAGCATCAGGTACGAGCCGTCGCCGAGCAACGCCGTCACGATGCCGCCGGGATGGCTGGCGGCCCTGGCGATCGAGGCGCCCCACGGCCCGGCGGTCTCGTATCCCATGCAGGAAAAGCCGTATTCCAGATCCATGCCGGCCACCGCCGTCGCCCGCCAGCCGCCGTTGAGCTCGCCCGGGATGCCGCCGGAACTGCCCAGCACGTAGTCCTCGCCGGTGCTGGCCTCGTTCACCACCCCGACCACCTGGGCGTAGCTCAGCGAGCCGTCGGAGGTACCGGCCCGCAGGGTGTCGATGTGGGCGTCCCAGGCGGCTCGTTCGGTGACCGCCCGCTCGGCCCAGGCCGGTGGCGCCTGCCAGCCCGCGAGCGCGGAGTCCAGCTCCGCCAGCGTCACCTGCGCGTCGCCGACCACGGCGTGGGCGGCATGCTTGACCGCGTCGAAACGGGCGGCGTTGACCGAGACGATCCTGGCGCCGGGCGCGAACACGCTCCACGAGGAGGTGGTGAAGTCCTGCAGCCGAGTGCCCACCGCGAGCACCACGTCGGCGTCGGCTGCCAGCGCGTTGGCCGACGCGGACCCGATCGTGCCCAGGCCGCCGGCGTTGAGCGGATGCGGATCGGGCATCAGGGTCCGGCCGGCCGAGGTCTCGGCGACCGGAATGCCGTGGTTGCCGGCGAACTCCAGCAACCGGCCGGCCGCGCCGGAGTAGCGGACGCCGCCGCCGGCGACCAGCAGCGGACGCTCCGCCCGGCGCAGGATGCCGGCCGCCTCGGCCAGCTCGGCGAGATCGGGCCGCTGCCGCGGCACCCGGTGCAGCCTGGTGCGAAACATCCGGGCCGGGAAGTCGAACTCCTCGACCTGGACGTCCTGCGGCAGGGCCAGCACGACCGGTCCGGTATCGGCCGGATCGGTCAGCACCCGGGCGACCTGCGGCAGGGTGGCCAGCAGCTGCTCCGGCCGGGTGATGCGGTCGAAGTACCTGGCCACCGGCCGGAACGCGTCGTTGACGCTGGTAGTCGGGTCGCCGTAGTGCTCGACCTGCTGCAGCACCGGATCCGGCGCCCGGCCGGCGAAGGTGTCGCCGGGCAGCAGCAGCACCGGCAACCGGTTGGCGTGCGCCACGCCGGCCGCGGTCACCATGTTCAGGGCACCCGGCCCGATCGAGGAGGTCGCTGCCATCACCTGCCGGCGGTCGGTGGCGCGGGCGTAGGCCACCGCGGCCAGCGCCATGCCCTGCTCGGTCTGGCCGCGCCAGGTCGGCAGCTGCTCGCGAACCTCGGCCAGCGCGGTCCCGAGACCGAGCACGTTGCCGTGCCCGAAGATGGCGAAGACCCCGCCGAAGAAAGGCACTTCGCTGCCGTCGAGAAGTTCCGAGCGTTGCGCGACCAGCCAGCGCACCAGGGCCTGGGCGGTGTTCAGCCGGACGGTGGCGCGATCGTCTTCGGTCATCGGTGGCTCTCCCGCGGTGGTGTCGGATGTCAGGTCGGGTCCGTCGGGGCGAGCACCGGGCCGGCCGCCGACGTCATCGGGCAGCGCGGGTCCGGTGGCTGCCCGGCCCAGCTGTCGCGCACCCAGCCGTGCGCCGGGTCGTCGCAGAACGCCATCGAGCGCTGCGGGCCCGGGCCGGCCAGCACGTTGAGGTAGTACATCGGATACCCCGGCGCCGCCACGCAGGGGCCGTGATAGCCGTGCCGGATCAGCACCACGTCGCCGTCGCGCACCTCGAGCGTGTCCGCTACCTCCTCGAGCCCGGCCGCCTCGTGTTCGGGGCCGGTGTAGCTGCGGTGCAGGCCGAAACCCTGCCGGCTCGGGGTGACCTGGTCGGGCCCCGCGATCCGGTAGTAGTAGATCTCCTCGTTGACCACCTCGCACGGCGGGCTGGCGTCGTGCTTGTGCGGCGGGTAGCTCGACCAGTTGCCCGGCGGGGTGAGCAGCTCGCAGCAGATCAGCCGCTCGGCGTGATCCCAGACGCCCGGCACGCCGAAGTTGCTCACCTGCCGGGTCGCGGCTCCCGCGCCACGCACCTCCACCGGCACCCCGGCAGCCGGCCCGTAGGCGCTCGGCCGGCGCTGCCGGCAACGCGCCGACGGCAGGGCGAGCACTGCCGGTGCCGTGCTGACCAGGCTCAGCTCGCTGTCGCGGCCGACATAGCCGAAGTCGCTGACGTGGGTGAACACCGAGGGCCGTCCGGTCAGGGCAAGGCGCTGCTCGAAGGCGCCGTCCGGGCCGAAGACCTCGACCGTCGCGGCACCGGACAGCGGCAGCACGAACAACTCGCTCTCACCGGTGCTCAGCCGCACCGGGGTGTCGGGCGCCAGCCGGAGGATACGCAGCCCGGCGTAGCTCCAGCCGGCGTCCTCGGGGGTCAGCTCCAGCAGCAACTCGGGCCGATCCGGCGCGGCACGGGTGGGCACGGCGCCGGTCACGGCGGGCCCTGCGCGGTGGCGGCCCGCAGCACCTGGGCGGCGGCGTCCACGGTGGCGGCGACATCGTCGTCCGGGGGGTACAGCACCGTCCGGCCCACCACCAGGCCGCGAACCACCGGCTGGCGCAGCGTCCGCGCCCAGGAGGCGACCTGCGCCGCCCGGTCGGCGGCCGCCACTCCGCCGAGTACCACGCACGGCAGGGTGGTGGAGGCATAAACGGTGTCCGGGTCCTCGCAGGCCGGCATCTTCAGCCAGGTGTAGGCGCTGGTCGTTCCCAGCGCGGAGGCCACCGTGATGGCCCGGCACAGCGACCGCGCGTCGGTCCGCAGCACCAGGGCGCCGCTCTCGTCGCGGTGGTAGGGCAGCGGTTCGACCATCGCCATCAGCCGGTGTGCCGCAAGCTCGGTGACGGCCTGGGCGCAGGCCTGCAGGGTGGCCGCGGTGCCGGCGTCGCGGTCGTCGATGCGCAGCAGCATCTTGCCGCCCTCGAGATTGCCGGCGGCGATGCTGGCGGCGTCATAGCCGGTGAACCGGTCATCCATCGTCCAGCTGGCCCCGTCCAGGCCGCCGCGATTCATCGAGCCGATCACCACCTTGCCCTCCAGGGCGCCCAGCAGCAGCAACTCCTCGATGACATCGGGGGATCCGAGCACCCCGTCGACGTCCGGATGTGCCAGGGCCGTTACCAGCCGCCGCAGCAGGCTTCGCCGGTCGGCCATCGCCAGCGGGTTGCCGCCGGTCGCCAGCGAGCCGCGGGCCGGGTGGTCAGCGGCCACCAGGAACATCGTGCCGCGGTCGTTGAGCAGTCGCTGCGGTCGCTTGCGCGCGGCGTAGGCCTCGGCGATCGCCTCCGGACGTTCGGTGCGCACCCTCAGCAGCTGCCGGAACTGCTCGTCGGCAAGCCCGTCCGACATCAGCCGGCTCCGTCGCCGACCGGGCGCCGTTCGACCAGCTCGGCTATCTCGTCCATGCTCGGCATGGCGTCGGCGCAGGCCAGCCGGGAGGCCACGATCGCACCGGCCGCATTGGCGTACTCGGCGATCCGGACCGGTGCCCAGCCGGCCAGCAGGCCGTGCACCACGGCGGCGCCGAAGGCATCGCCGGCACCCAGGCCGCAGACCACCTCGACCCGAAGCGGTGCCACGGTGGTGATCGAGCCGGGCGTGGCGACCAGCACCCCGTCGGCTCCCATCTTCACCAGGACCAGCTCCACGCCGTACTCGATCAGCCGGTGGGCGGCCAGCTCCGGATCGCCGGTGCCGACCGCCACCTCGACCTCGGACCGGTTGCCGACCACCACGCTGACCTCGGGCAGCATCCGCCGGTACTGCTCGCCGGCCTCGGCCGGCGACGCCCAGAACATCGGCCGCCAGTCCAGGTCCAGCACCGTCCACCGGCCCGCTGCCGAGTCCGGCCGGCCGCGCCTGCCCAGCATCTCGAGCTGCGTCGAACGGGCCGGCTCAGCCGACACGCCGGTTCCGGTGATCCACAGCAACGGCACCTCGGTCACCAGCTGCCAGGGCACGTCCTGCGCCGTCAGGGTGAGATCCGGCGCGGTGGGCAACCGTAGAACAGCAGCGGCGGGTCCTCCGGCGGGTCCAGCGCGCAGAACACCACCGGCGTCAGCAACTGCGGCGCGGTGCCGACGAACCGGTTGTCCACCCCGAACTCGGCCAGCGCCTGCCGCACGTAGCTGCCGAAACCGTCCGCCCCCACCTTGGTCAGCACCGCGCTGCGGCGGCCCAGCCGGGCAGCGCCGACCGCGACATTGGTGGCGGTCCCGCCCAGGAACTTGGCGAAGCTGCTGACCTGGGCCAGCGGCACGCCGGACTGCTGCGGGTACAGATCGACACCCACCCGCCCGACCGTCAGCGCCTCCGGCACCGGCTCGAAGCCGGCCTGGTCCGTGGGGACGCCGGTCACGCGGGAGCCACCGTCCGGGCCAACCAGCCCTGGCCACCGGGCGGTGCCGGATACAGCTGGGGGCGCTGCCTGGCACTCACCGGCTGGGCGATACCGGTGCGCAGTGCCGCGATCGCGGCCTCGGCGGCAAGGGTGGCCGCGTAGCCGTCCCAGCTGGTGGCAGCGCCCGACGGGACGCCCTGCTCGACCGAGTCGATCCAGTTCTGCAACTCCTCCCGATAGGCCGCCTCGAAGCGAGGCCGCCAGTCCGGCGGCACCCCGCGCCGCACCGCGCCGGCCCGGCGCTCGAGGATCGGCGCCGGGGCGTCGAGTGAGACGGTGCCCTGCTCGCCGACCAGCTCGCAGCGCACTTCGTAGCCGTAGCGGGAGTTGACGAACACCTCGATGTCGATGAGCACCCCGGTGCTGGATTCCACCACCAGGAACAGCGGATCCTCGGCCGGCAACGCGGCCCGCGAGCTGCGCGGGCGGTGCACGGTGATCCGGCTCAGCTCGTCGCCGAGCAGCCAGCGCGCGATGTCGAGTTCGTGCACGGCAGAACCGGAGATCACCAGCTCACCCGACAGGCCCGCCGGTGCCTGCTGGTTGCGGTGCGTGCAGTGCAGCATCAGCGGCAGGCCGAGCCCGCCGTCGTCCACGGCCTGTTTGAGCTGCCGGTAGCCGGGATCGAAGCGGCGCATGAAGCCGACGCTGACCAGCCGCCGGCCGGCCGCCAGCTCCGCGGCGACGATCCGTTCGCAGCCGGCCACATCCGGGGCCAGCGGTTTCTCGCACAGCACCGGCTTTCCGGCGGCGAGCGCGGCGAGCACGAACTGCTCGTGGGTCGGATCCGAGGAGGCCACCAGCACGGCATCGACGGTCCGCTCGGAGATCAGCTCGAACGGGTCGTCGAAGGCCCTGGCCGACCGCAGCCGGCCGGCCGTGGCGGCGGCCCGGTCGGCGTCGAGGTCGAACACCCCGCACACCCGCGCCGCGGCGACCTGCCGGTCCAGCAGCCGGGCGTGCTCGGCCCCCATCACCCCGGTCCCGATGATCGCGACGCCCACCGTCATGGTGCCGATGTCCCCTTCTACTGGCCGAGGGTGGAGCTGTCGCGCAGCAGGCTGCGGCCCGCCTCCGCGACGCCATCACCGGCCGAACCGTCGCCGTCCGGTCCGCCGGGCCGCTGCAGCTCGTGCGCCAGCTGCTCCAGCTCGGCGCCGCCGGCCATCAGACCGGTCAGCTCGGCCAGGCTGATCTCGGACTTGGCGAAGTCGCCGAGGCTGCGGCCCCGCTTGAGCAGCAGGAACCGGTCCCCCACCGGGTAGGCGTGATGCGGGTTGTGGGTGATGAAGATGACGCCCAGGCCGCGGTCGCGGGCCTGCACGATGTACTTGAGCACCACGCCTGCCTGCTTGACGCCGAGCGCGGACGTCGGCTCGTCCAGGATCAGCAGCCGGGCCCCGAAGTAGACAGCCCGCGCGATGGCCACCGACTGCCGCTCGCCCCCGGA